>CAKZVJ010000035.1 GCA_937923345.1 uncultured Saprospiraceae bacterium | reverse complement strand
ACCGTCTCCGAAGTCCCACAAATATTCTGTTGCGTCTGTTGAAGCATTTTCAAATGCAATATCATCACCGAGTACAGATAGAGAGAAGTCAGCTACTGGCTCGTCAAATACATTTATATATGCAGAGACTACACTTGAGTTACTTCCTATTTCATTGCCCGCTTGTAGGATTACAGTATAACTTCCAGGATTGGCAAAAGTCACAGTAGGATTCTGCTCACTAGAAGTACTGATGTCTCCACCATCAAATGACCATAACCAGTTGGTTGGATTATTGGTAGATAAATCCTCGAAGGTGACTACTAAAGGAGCACAACCGGCAGCCATAGTAGAAGTAAAGTTGGCTTGTGGCGCTAACTGCTCAGAAACAATAATTGTTCTCGTTTCAGTACTTGTTCCACATTCGTTTGTAGAAGTAAGCGTAACGGTATAAGATCCACCTTCCGCGTACACGTGCATAGGATTAATGTCGTCGCTTTCGTTACCATCACCAAAATTCCATTCGAAAGATTCTCCAAATTGAGTCATATTATTGAAGCTAACCTCAAGTCCATTTTCTCCTAATTCAAAATCTACATCTGGCTCTGTAATGACAGAGATATAAGACAACTGAACATCCATATCACTTCCTACTCCATTAGTCGCTTCAAGAATAACCGTGTAGGTACCTGGGTTCTCAAAAACTACGGTTGGGTTCTCTTCAGTAGAAGTAGCTGGTGTCCCCCCTTCAAATGTCCAATTCCACGAGGTAGGATTGTTGGAAGAAGCATCTGCAAACTCTACGGTTAACGGACCACAACCCGCATCAATAGAACTAGTAAATCCAGCAGCAGGTGCTGCAGAACTTGCATCAATGTCTATGTCTACAGCTTGAGAAAACGTAATAGAACCGCAATCATTAGTCGCCGTCAATGTGATAACATACTGACCACTCACATTGTAAATATGTGATGGACTTATCAATGCACTCCCTGTAGAATTATCTCCAAAGTTCCAATCGTAGGAAGAACCAGTGATGTCCGCAGAAGTATTTGTTAATACCACTTCGCCACCATTAACCTCAGCTATAAAACTAGGGCTAGGTGTCGGAAGTGCTGTAATATAATTTAACTTAGTTGTTTCATCCTCACCATCGATATTTGATACGGATAATACCACACTAAAATCACCTGCATCTTCAAAAACTACAGTTGGATTTTGCATAGATGAAGTAGCTGGTGTCCCCCCTTCGAAAGTCCAACTCCATGTGGATGGATTATTGGTAGACAAATCCGTAAATTCAACAGTAAGTGGCCCACATCCTTCAATAATATCAGCGCTAAAATCAGCTTGTGGAGTAGAGCCACCCGTAGGATTCAAGTCATCAATTTCAAATTGCTTACAAATATTGTTTGATCCACATTCGCTCGTTGCTGTCAAGCAAATAGTATATACGCCAGGTTCTGCATAGGTATGAAACGGAGAGTTGTCTTGGCTAGTGCCTCCATCTCCAAAGCTCCATGAGAACCAAGTTGCATTCTGTGAAGTATTGTTTAAGATAATCGTGTTTGAACTTACTTGCTGTATTTCAAAATCTGGTGTAGCTGCAGCTTCAATAACCACTAAACCATTTTGTACTATCTCACCTGTTTGTTCTCCGTCAGAAACTTCTAATGTAACATTAAACTCGCCTGCTTCATTATAAGTAACAACTGGATTAGCTAAGGTACTAGTAGCTGGTGTACCTCCCTCAAAGGTCCACAACCAAGAAGATGCTGCTGGAACCGTATTATCTGTAAAAGTCACCGTCAACGGATTACATCCTTCTGTTTCACTAGAGGTGAAGAAAGGTAATATCCCAGAAGTAGCTGCTTCCTCTTCAGTAATAAATACTGGACGTGCATTGAAGCTTATGTTGTTTGCAGAAATTTCTGATTGATCTCCAGTGAAAGCAAAATTCCACTCTCTGACAAATACAGAGTTAAGATTAAAACTCGCTGGGAAAGAATATGTCGCTGAAGCCTGCTCACTTCTATCCGTCAAAGTTCTTGCCCAAAGACAATAAACATAGTCTCCATTTTCTTTTCTAAATGCACCACCATCCATAGTAGAAGGTAGGTTAAGTTCTTGAGTCTTAGCTTCGTCATATACTGTCTCGAACAGAGCATCAGAAGCAGACTTGTATGCCATGCCCTGTTGATTCATTGATAGGTTGGTATATGGAGCATTGAAATCAAGGTTTTCATATAGTCCCATCTGGTGAAACTCTTCAGTAGCATTAGCCTCCGTCTCTTCTTCAAAGATACTATAGATGTGTATTTGACGAACATTATCCTTCATACAACGCACCATTGCTTTTGCCATGTAATTGATTTGTGCTTCTTCGTCCCCCATACTATCATCTCTAAATCTCTTTCTTGGAACGTTAATTTCCGTGATAATCCATTCTTTTTTAGGAAAGGTAACACCATCATAACCGTAGTTATCCAATACCGCTTGATAAAGTGCTTGTCTTTTTGAAACCCCCATGGCAGCACCATCTGAGTGTCTATACCATCTAAAGTTATTGATGCTCGGATCCCATTCTCTAATGGTACCATCAATGTCTGGATAAGAGTGAAATCCCATCACGTCAAAATAAGCTCCACCTCCGAGTGGGTACTCAGGCGTAACGCTACCATCAGTAGGTTCATCTGTATTTCTTAAAATAGCATCTAAGAAGGATTCAGAACCTACACCTGCCACTGCCACGTAATCCTCTGGAGAAATACTCTTAATAATTTCATAACTGATTCTCAGCGTTCTTACATAATGCTCAATAGGAGCATGAAGAATATATTCACATGGATCAGGATCTCTATCCCACCAGTTTCCTACTGGATCACCTGGTGGTCTCCAAGCAGTGTTGAACGTTTCATCAAAACCAGGTTCGTTCCAGATTTCCCAGAACTTTATATAATCAGTATAATTGGTTACTACTTCATATAGGTAAGCAGCGTAATAGTTATCCTCATTATATGGAGTACCGTTTGCACCTCCATCCCAGATGGGTTCATAAAGATTATCAAACATCACGGACTGAGCACCACAACCTGCATAAGACTGTTGGTCTCTTGTTCCTTCGGATGGGAAACCAACAAAACAAGTCAGGTCCTTAAGTCCCAAATTGTCATAATGTTCAAAAGTCTCTTTTCTGATGTCGATACCCCATTGTTCAATAAAGAAACCTGGCAAAGACGGCCTAATCGCTTTGGCTCCGATACCAATGGTACCTGCTGCTGGATTACCAGCCGCGATATTTGCAAGATCTTCGTCAGTATATAAGGCACTATCATCTTGGAAACCTAAGTTTGTTCCAGGGCGGAAAAAATCAGTGTAAGGAGCCACCTGATCATTAGCTGTAAAATTTACCTGAGCCTGAAGCGACACAAATACAAAAAACGATACACAGGAAAGTAAAATCCTTTTCATAGTTATAATTTGAATTAAATTAATTTTTTAATATAAATACAATGTAAATTTCTAGCGTATTAGTCATATTTAGTGTGTGGTTCGCTAGGCTAGGGTGTGGCTAACTGTGTAAGTAAGCTTAAATTGTCTCAATTTAAAACGTGAAACAAAATTAGTAAAATAAAATCAGTTCTAATAGTTACAAATTACCACAGATAGGGTATAATAATCTATAAATTCACCCTCATTTTTTTCCTTTAAATATTCATAACGATATAATCGTCAACACTTTAGACGAAAATAACATCGTTTTTGCCAAAAATAAAAAAACACTAAGAGAGGAGTCCGCTCCGAAAAGTCACGAAACCACAAAATGACTCTTTTGTCTTCTATTCTCACACCACACGATATCCACCCCTTTAGACTGTACAAATAGTTAAGTCGTTGCAGAATCTGACGAAAATTTTAACGGTTTTAACACATGAGCTGAACTTATGTCTATTAATTGACATTTGAGCCCAACTAACAACTAACGCAGGCTTTTTAATTCAAATCAAGGCTATAGACACAAAAAAGGCTGACTTGGAAAAGTCAGCCTTTTTTGTGTGTTATTATAATGTATGCCTCCGTCAAATCATAAAGGCGTATTAGAAATCATAGTTTTCTTTGAAAAACTCTTCATAGCCATCGAAGTTTCCAGATTTCAGCACCTCTCTATAATTGGCTTGCGTAAGTGGATAAATAACATAATCCATTTTATCAGTTAAGAAGTCTTTTCCAGCACCAAATGCAGCTTTATAATATGCCATTGCTTTAGTTTGATTTTTAAACTTTCTGATGATGAGTATTGGCTTAGAAACATCATTTTTCAAGTAGATATTGGACATTCTCAAGTTTTCATTTCTAAAGTTAGACTTGTTGAAATCCGCTACAGAGTTTTTAGCATCAGATACCTTTTGATCATTCTTACTGGTGATCACTACTGCAATATAGTGTAATGCTTCTGGTTCAGCTTTGTAGGCGCCCTGCTCTCCAGTACCTGCGGCACTAGTCTTTGGCTGTACGGCTACAGACTTATCTCCTAATAGCCTCAATATCTCTCTTGCGCGTGTTTCTTCGGGGCTATTTGGAAATTTACCAATCACCTCTTTCAGCTGATTGATGTAATCGTCTTTTCCCTTTGTGTTTCCTATACTCATAGCCTTGAGTAGCGCAAACTTAGCCATCATGATATTACCTGGACCAAACTTCTCTTTTGCTTCGTCTACATCTTTTATCACCTTTTCATATTTCTTCTCTTGGAAGGAGGCGTAAGTCGTCTTATAATATTGTCCTAGCTTATCCCCTTCTTTCTTTGCTGCTTCTAAATAATTTGGATCTGTCAAGACACGGGCATAAGTAGTGTTTGGATAATTTTCTACGATAAGGTCAAAATACTTTTTAGCCTGTGGTTTATTGCCTTCTTTTTGATGTGCCAGATAAAGGTAGTACCAAGAATCCAACTTATGTTCTGTCTCTGGATATCGCTCCAAAAGCTCATCTTCTAAGGCCTCAATACTTTTATCATTTCTTTGTATCCTGTCTCTATATAGTCTACCTAAATCAAAATATGCTGTTTCTATTTTTTTATGGGCAGCTTTCATTTGTGCCTCATCCTTAGGAACAGCGATCAAGATTTTGTTGATGTCTTCTTCGTTCAATCTTTCTTCAACCGCCACTTCGATCAATTCTGGTTTGCTAAGATCATCGATGCGTTGTTTGTTAGATCGTCGCCAATCGTCCTCTAAACCTCTTTCTCCCCAGATCTTGACAAAATCCTTTGATCCCTTTTTTCTTATCTTTTCATTATATAAAGGAAATTGCTGGACACCTCCTTGATTATTATTAACCTGAGGACGTCCGCTGATCCCTGTCAGATTAGAGCCACGTCTGCCATCATTTGGTCCAAATTTAGACGGTGCTTGAGAAGTCGTTTTTGCCTTTTTCTTCATAGCATCTTGTTCTTTCTTCAGCTGAATAGCCAACTCCTTTTTCTCTTCTGCAGACATAGCACTGATATTAATCAGACTATCTTGCAAAGCAATGATTTGGATATTTTTGGCGATCTCTTCTAAATTTTCAGAGAATGACTTAACTATTTCATATCTATCATCCACTTTATCAATAATTTGAAGGGTACTATCGTAGAATAATTTAGAATTCACATAAGCTTCATCTTCATAATATAGTTCAGCCAACTTCAAGTAAGTCTCTGTTCTTTGTGCTTTATTGCTAGAGCTTGTATTTAAAGATTTTCTGAAGTTTTCGATTGCGGCTGTTTTTTCGCCAGCTTCAAGATTAAGTTCCGCAAGGGTGAAGTATACTTGATCTTGATATTCTTCATTTTTCTCATCCTTGATCATACGCTCTAGCTCTCTAGTCGTGCTGGCCATGGTTTTTGCTCCTGAAGTATAAGAACTCTTCAGCATGGCCAAACGGGAACTGAATTCCATCTCATATTGATTGCTAAATTTTATTGCCTTATTGAAGTACTCTACGGCAAGAGTGTTATTATTATCTCTTTCTGCTAGCTGAGCGCGAATGAAAGCATATCTAGCTTTATCGTTTTTATCCGGTGCGTTTTCTATGGCCTTCTCTAAGTGCGGGATAGCAGAGTCATACCTTTTTTGCTTGAGGTACATGTGTGCAGTCACGGCATCAATCTCTTCCTTGATTACTTTATTGCTTTCCGCTCCACTGAGGTATCCAAGGTATCTTTCCGCAAGATTGTAATCTTCTCTTTCGATATACGTTCTAGCTAACCAAAGTTGAATCTCATCAAATGCTAATTTGTCAGTATCAAAGACTTTTTCTGGTTGATTCTCCTTCTTTTCTTTGGCCTTTTTCTTTTCCTTTTCAGTAGGTTCTTTGACGATCTTGTTTACTGGATCTTGTACAGGCTTTTTCTCTTCCTTCTTTTCCTCTTTTGGTTTGGAGCTGGTTTTTGGCTTTTTACCTTTCTTTCTTCTCTTACGCGCTTTCTCTTTAGCCTTTCTTTCTTTAATCCTCTTTTTCTTTAAGGCTTTATTGGTTTTCTTTCTTTGTTTTACTTGTTGCTTTTTGGTCAACTTTACTTCTTCTTCGTAATCGTCTCGTTCTTGCTCTTTAGCTTTTTGTGCTGGTGACTTCTTAGCTTGAACTTTGCCTCCTTTTGATCCTTTCTTTCTGGCTACCTCTCTAGATCGCTGTGCTAAGGCTGAAGGGCTAAACTCTTTGAGCGTATATTCTAATGTTTCTTCTGCTGACTCATAATCTTGTTGCAGGTATTGCGCTTTTCCTAGCAGCAGGTAACAATCGTCTGTCCAATCAGATTGTCTATGTAAAGTAGCCACAATAGAGACTTTTTCAATAGCTACATCCAAATCATTATTGACGGTTTGGATAGGCTCTATCTCTGTGTATTTGAATACTGGTAAAATCTTATTGAAATTGTCTTGGTGAGCATCTTCTAATACAAGTATACTATTCTGAAGAATGACATCAGCGTTGAAGAAGCCGTTGTAGTGAGCAGTAGTATTATGGTATAATTTCTTGATACCAGATAATTCTTCTGTTCTGCTTTTAGTAGTCTTGCAAGAAAAGACAAATGCGAATACTAAAATCGCTAGTAAGAGGTTAATCTTCTTCAAAATTCAAATTTGTTAGAAAAATCGTTAAAAATACGCAAATATATAGCCCAACGGTGCTAATTCAGCTATTTAAATATACTTTTATAGCTGTGTATTGTTACATCAAATTGAGTCTCAAATCCAGAGATTGGAGTTCATTAATATTAAACTAATTTTGCTACATAATATTATACGGGAAAAAGAGGAATTTAGTCAAAATGCAAACAGATAAGTCCAAGAAAGTCAATCTGAAAGACAAGATGTCGCAATCATACAGAATCATCTTGCAGAAAAACCCCAATTTTGAAGAGAAAGGGGTCGTTCAATTCTCCTTATCACAACTGGTATTGACCTTGATTTCGGTCATGCTATTGCTTATTTTCCTAATTTCGGCGCTCATCATTTTCACTCCTTTGAGAGGGCTTATCCCTGGATATGGTGATCTGTCGCATCCGAGGAAAATCAGGGAATTATCCATGACTTTAGAAGACATGGAAGCGCGTATCCAAGCCAATGAAACGTATACTAGCAACTTTATGAAAATGTTGGTAGATAGTGTCCAAACAGTAGAACAGGCTAAAGCGGAGCACATCACAGCGACCAATGTCACTCCAGAACCCATAGAAAAGGTGAAAGAAGATGCAGAAATACGCCAAGAAATAGCATTTTCTCAGCAAGCTCAAGACAAAGCCATTCTAGCAAAAAGCTCAAGTAATAATCAAGGCATCCCCTTAGAGAGAGTTTACTTTTTGCCTCCACTCACGGGTCCAATCAGTGCAGCATATGCGCCTTCTAGCAAACATTATGGTATAGATATATTAGCTCCCAAAAATACACCCATAAAAGCAAGTATTGATGGATTTGTGATACAAGCAGACTGGACGATGGATGCCGGTAACACTATAGGAATTCAACACGACAATAATATCGTAACCTTTTATAAGCATAATAGCACACTATTAAAAAAGCTTGGAGATAGAGTCAAGGCAGGGGAAGCAATCGCCATTATAGGAAATAGTGGTGAATTAACCGATGGGCCGCATCTTCATTTTGAGATCTGGCATCAAGGAAAGTCAATAAACCCGGCTGACTATATCGAATTTTGACTAGAATTTTCATTTTTAGGAACATTCAGCCTCCTTTTGCGAACAATTTTTGTCTAATTATTGTACATTATACAGTAAGTACGGCAACTCCTAAAAATTTGATGTAACCATGAGTAAAGACCTAGTAAGAAAGCCAGACCTAAAAGAAGTGCTAGATGAAAAAGGGGACAAAGTCAGTCCAGTTTTAGATGAAAACGTAAAGAATTTCATGATTGACATCGATGGAACCATCTGTGATGATATTCCTAATGAAGAGCCAGAAAGAATGGGTACTTGTCTACCCTATGTGGATGCGCTCAAAATGCTCAATCAGTGGTACGATGAGGGACACATCATTACTTTTTTTACATCTCGTACAGAGGAACACCGAAATGTCACTGAATCGTGGTTAGACAAACATGGCTTCAAATATCATGGTATTCTATTTGGTAAGCCCCGAGGTGGAAATTATCATTGGATAGATAATCATATCGTAAAGGCAACTCGATTCAAAGGAAAATTCACGGACTTGGTCGTGAAGAATAAGGAGATCGAAGTATTTAAATAAAGGGGTATAATCCATATTTTACTCGACAACCTATTAATTTACAATAAGCCACAACAGCCGGGCAGGTTTAAAGGTCGATATTTATTCTAGTGTGGAATTTCTACTATATATCTGGCTAATTAATCATCAATAATTTCAAATAAAGCTAAAAGTAAAGTTCTAAATTGCTTTGAATCTTATTGGACCTAAACATCAATGCTATAGCGAAAGTAAGGTGGGGATATTCAGAAATATCATATTTCGTTGAGATAAAACATTCTACATCCTAAGATCTCTAAATGATCACACCATTTTTAATACTATTGCTCTAAAAACGGGGTGATTCTCAAACTCAATTTGTCATGATTTTTAAAAGAAAATCACGCCAAATTGGTTCTTGCCTCGCTAATAACCCAGGGTTGCCACCCTAGGCTTTAATATGGACACCCCCCGAAAAAAAATCGGGGCAAGCTCTCCGGGGTTCTTCTCTTACTTCTGAACATCCCTATCTAGGGATGTTCGGAAATAGCATAATTCTTTGAGGCATAGCTTTCCACGTATAAACATCTCTTAATCATTACACCGTTTTTAATAATATTGCTTTACAAACGGGGCGACTCTTAGACTCAATTTGTCATGATTTTTAA
>CAKZVJ010000034.1 GCA_937923345.1 uncultured Saprospiraceae bacterium | reverse complement strand
GCTATATATGATTCCGTACTTGTAGTAGGACTCTCCACTATTGTTGATGAAGAAACAGTCGTGTTACTTATAGCAGTTTGCGGTGCAGCAATTATCACAGGTTCACTAATTGTAGTGATTATTTCTTCTTTAACCTCTGTAGGTTCTACTACAGTGACTGCTACTTCCTCTACCGTCTCTTCTATAGAAGGTGCAGGCGTACCTATCACGAAAGGCTCTTTGACTGTAGCTACAACTTCTTGACTTGCCACCTCTTCTTCGATTTTTATCTCTTCCACAGCAGGAGCATTACCACCTATGACAAAAGGCTCTTTGACCGCAGCATCTGCCATGCTCTTACTTTCAGTGAGATCTTCTTTCAAGGTCTTAGTTTCTCTAATGGGATTGTCGATTGTAGCAGTAGGCGCTACAGCTGGAGCTTCAGAAGCTAATATATTGTCCACTGATGCTACGGCTCCTTCCGTATCTGATTTAAAGAGTTTTATGTTTTTCTCTTGAACATAAACGTTTTCATCCTTGGTATTGACAAATTCAATATTGGGTGAATAGCCATTGGCTTCAATCCCTAACTGATAGTTTCGGTTAGCCAATAGTCTAAAATTGTAGTGACCTCCAGTTGCTTTTTTTGTCGACAATAGTCTTCTGTCCTCCGTCTTTTCTTTTAACTCGTACAAGTACACTTGTGCATCTGTTACCCAATCAAGACTTTCGTCATCCATAATGGATCCTTCTACGAAGTAATGTGGAGGCAGTATGTTAAATGTAAAAATATCTTCGTGTGTAGTAGACGTTTTTGTCTCTCCAAATTCTCTATTGGACACAAAGTATCCTTCGGTACTGGAACCTGCGGTGGTATAGTATTTTTCATCCGCTCCAGAATTGATAGGCAAGCCGATGTTCTCAGCTGATGACCAACTATATCCTTCTCCAACAGCTTTGTACACATCAAAGCCACCCATGGTAAGATGTCCATCTGAACTAAAGTACAGAATACCGTCTAGCTCATCGAAAAAAGGTGTGATTTCATTTTCGGTGGTATTGATATTTGGTCCTAAATTAATCGGCTCATCAAAATCAGTTTGCTTACTATCTAATGGTCGAGTCGCCACCCAAATATCCATACCACCTTGTCCTCCGGGTCTGTTGGACGCATAATACAATTGCTGTTTATCCTTCGTGGTAATCACAAAAGGTTGTGTATTGGTGACACCGTCATAATTGATATTGGAATTTAGCTTTTTCGGCTGACCCCAAGCTTTTCCTTTTTTAGTACTGAGATAGATATCACACCGCGAGGAAAGTCCTCCCCATACTTGATCTTCATCACAGATGGTAAAAAACATTTCCGTATCGTCTGCAGACACCGCTGCATTGCAAAAATGTTTGTTCTTGAAGGCTCCAAAACCTTTTGTTTCTACTCCTGAGGCCCAGTCACCATCTCTCCAAGTACTCGACTTGATTCTAGCGTTTCCATCTTCTAAAGTAGAATAATACAACTTGGTATCAGATACGTGATAAGGAGCAAACTCTGACTTTTTGCTATTGATATTAAAATCCAATTGGGCAATATCGATACCATAAGGCTTCACGTCGTAGCCTTCTAATTGGTCAAGAGCAAATTGGCAGCCCATAATTTCTTTGTTTATTTTAGCTTCTAACTTTGGGTTTTGAGATTTCGAATTATCAAGCAAGGCGGCAAAAACAAGCATCGCTTCTTCGTACTGGTTACTTTGCTTCAGGCTCTGAGCGTAGTCCAATTTTGCATTTTTATATTTTGGATCATCAATGATAGTAGCTAATACCCGAGCAGCATTTTTAAAATCTCGCTCTAACATATAATACTCCGATGCGGTCTTTAACAAATCTCCTCGCTGCGGCTTTAGGGCATAGGCATTTTCATAGGCAACAGCAGCTTTGGCATATTGTCTCTTAGCGACGAGTTCTTCAGCTTGTTTTTTAAAAGCCTTCCAAGTCGTTGGATCTTTATCCTGCCCCATCAGTGAGGTAAGCAAAAATAATCCTAAGCCGATTAGTAGTAATCTGTTCATTTGTAAATTTATTTTCACACTCATTTTAATAACTGCTCTATCACACGCGGCAAATGATGGTGTTCCAAAGCAAGCACTTTCGATGCAATCAGGTCAGGAGTATCTGTATCAATAAGACGACAAGCTGCTTGAAAAATTATTTCTCCTTCATCATACACTTCATTTACGTAGTGTATAGTGATTCCGGTTACATTTTCACCCGCTTTATGCACCGCTTTATGCACATTCATCCCATACATTCCCTTTCCTCCATATTTAGGCAAAAGAGCAGGATGAATATTTACAATCTTGTTGGGATATGCTTTGACCAAATAGTCTGGTATAAGCCAAAGAAATCCAGCTAAGACAATTAAGTCCGTATTATACTTTGCTAGGCTTTTGGTGATTTTATCGGAATGATAAAAATCATCTCTGGTCGCAATCAGTGTGGGAATGTTATTTCGTTCAGCAAGCTCAAGAACTTTGGCTTTGCTTCGGTTAGTAAGGATTAGACAAATGTTTACCGTTTTATTGCTTGAAAAGTAGTCTATAATCTTTTCGGCATTACTGCCTCTACCAGATGCAAAAATTGCAATCTGATGGATAGCATCCTGTCCATTATCTTTTATCACTGGTTTATGTTCGTTCTTTTGCTAATGTTCCCTATTGCCAGCTGAACAATAAAGTCCATAACGAAAAGGGATATCTCCACCGTAAAGATAATTAAAAATAACTATTTTAAATATAATATTTTCTTTCATATCTAGATACATGAAAGACAGATTCTTACTTCAGCGTTATGCGTCCAATTCGAAATTTATTTCTGTCTATACCATAAATAAGCAGTTCTCTTCTAGAGATTTGTTTGGTGAGTGTAGGAATGATGATCGATTGTAAATCATCGTTGTCCCCTACCATATATATACTTAATGTGCCGCTTTTATCTAGTTCTGCCATAGCCAAAGCATTCTGATTTTTGAATAGTGTATTGGCACCTTCTAACACGTTTCGTTCCTCATTGAATATCAGGTAAATTTTATCGCCAATATTTGCATTTTTGAATGAAAGAAAGCGTCTAGCATTTACACTAGTAGCAGATTGGTATTTAGGCACAGAGTTGGCCCATTGAATGCTGCCGTCCGGCCTGATATTTACGACAATCACTTCATTATAATTATAGATAGAAGTATTTTGAAATGTCTGATTGTTAAACCCTCGATTGAAGTTATTTACAGTTCTATTTATTTCTTCGACAAAAAATTGTTCTGCAATAATTACTGCACCCCCATCTGATCTTAAAATAACATCTCTAAAATCATAAGAATATAGTGCTGGATCATTACTCTGGATATTGTCATTATCTTGTCGTTGGGCAACCCTTCTAGCTCTTTCTGTTTCATTGAGTGTAATAAAGTCTAGATCAAATTTTGAAAAGGTTTTTTCTTCAACTATTTTCTCATTATTATTTACCTTAAAGAAGACAATACCTTGGATAGACTCCGTAGAGCCAAAACCACCAACAGAACTGGTCTTATTAGTATAGAAGCCTGTGCAAATAATTTCATTCTTGTTATTTACTTCAAAGGTCAAATCAGTAATCAGCTTTAGCTTATCATTGAGCTGATACCTATCAATTTTTTCTCCCTTTTCTGTGTAGGCTTCTAGGATGTACTCAAAGTTGGGTCTCTTTTTGACTAGGTCTCTCTCTTTTTCAAAAAAACGCTTTCCCAATAAGTAAGCATTACCATTTTTATCTACGTCAAACTTGATACTGTTGTACAGCTTACTCTCATAAGGGAACTTTATCTTTTTATCCCATAGCAAATCAAAATCATCATTATAGATACTAATTTTGGCTTGCTGAGCTTCTGATCGTTTGGTAGGGATGTCATGATAGATGATTACTTTAGAACTGTCTCTACTATGCTCAAACTGAAAATCTCCAATTTGCACCTCATTTCTAGAGTCTATTTCGCCAATCAAGATGAGGTCTTTGTCTGGCTCAAAACTATCATCCAATTTTTGAGCAAAGAGAAAATTTTTATCTTTTCCACTATTAAAAAAAGAGGTAATGAGATAAAATTTATCATTGACATTAAAGACATCATGGAAAACACGTAGCTTTTTTTGGTATTTCAGATCTACTTCGATAGCCTTTTTTAAACGTAATGATTTGACATCAAAACTTTCTATGGTAATGCTAGCTACTAGTCCTGAAAGGTTAAAATTTTTGCGGAGGAAGTAGGCTGTATTGCCTTCTGTACTAATGATTCTATCGATTACAGAATTTTTAGGTATTCTGTATGCTTCGCTCATCGCGAGTTCTGATGGCGCATCTAACTGAGCAACAACTTGTGATTGCCAAGCTAAGAGTAAAAAGCCAAAAACAAGTATTTGTTGGATCAATTTTGCTAACATATTAACTTCCGATTTTTCGATATTTTATAGCATTGGCAGGATCTAGTTTGGAACAAATTCTAATAATCTCTGTTTTTTCAGCTCGAGTTCCTTGATTAAAAATGTCTACCAATTCATTGTTCTTTGCATTAAAGAACATCTGAATGATCATACTGTTCGGATAAGCGCGCCCAACTTTTTCAATACTTTGCATTGCCTTGAGAATATTCGCTCTTCCGAGATCCTGATTTTTTGGCATCAAATCGAGTCCTCTCAGATGATAGTCATACAGTGCGTAGCGTAAATCTTTCACTCTTGGGCTCAACAAGTTCTCTAAAATCCAATATCTATTTCTATTCCCATTACCATCATTTGGCCTCCAACCTGGATTGCCATCTGCTACATTGGAAGGAATAATATTGATAATGTTTTGAGCTCTTTGCAGATACTCCTCCCCTCCTAGCGGAGAAAACGAATCATAATCCAAGCCCAAAATTAGGTAAACATAAAAGCCCAAAATAGAGGTAAGATTATCATTAAAGTTATTTTCAGAAAATTCTAATGGTTGAAACTGCTCATATCTAAAAGTAACTCCTTTGTCGACATGTGTCAACAGGGCCGTCTCTAAACTTGAATTGAATACTGGCCGAGCTGACTGTATAGCCAAGTCCGCGGCAAAACTGGTTGGACCCAATTCTTCTGTGATAGTCAGTTGAATATTGCATTTGATACGTTCTTCCTGATTAAAAGCATCCTCGGTCCATTTTCTATTATTCAGAAAACTTTGCAATTGACTTTCCATATCTTGAAATACTCTAGGATCTACCGTCTGTAGTTTAGGGGTATTTACGGTGACGTCAAACTCCAATTCTTGAGCTTGAACATCATTGTATGAGCTGTTCAAGGTCAATAGGAAGCATGTGATAACTGTATAAAATACTTTCATTATTTATTTTTTTGCGCGCATCAATTGCTCCACGAGCTGGACAATATCATTCGCTACTTCTTTCTTTGATTTCAATTTGTATTTATGGACCCCTCCTTTGTTATCAAAAATGGTGACCTTATTTGTATCGTATGCAAAACCTGCCCCTTTATCTTTGAGAGAATTAAGCACAATCATATCAAAATTCTTTTTGGCCAACTTACCTTTAGCAGAGGCTATTTCGTTATTGGTCTCTAGCGCAAAACCAACATTAAACTGCTTTTTACTCTTGATGCTACCCAATGTAGCGGCAATGTCTTGAGTCCGCTCTAACTCAATCTTCAGAGCGCCCCCCTTTTTCTTGATCTTCTGTTTGGCAACCGTTTTAGGAGTATAATCCGCCACTGCAGCCGCCATCACAGCAATATGGGCTTTCTTATAGCCTTTGACAGCATATTTAGCCATTTCTGCTGAAGATTGTATTCTAATCAACTTGATATTAGGATGATTTACATCAAGAGCACTAGGTCCTAATATAAGGGTCACTTTTGCCCCTTTCTGCGCAAATGACAAGGCTATTTCTACGCCCATCTTGCCAGTTGACCTATTGCCTATAAAACGAACTGGATCTATCGCTTCGTATGTTGGTCCGGCGGTTATCAAGACTATTTTACCTTTAAAATAAGACTTATCGTTTGAATCTTGGGTGACAAATCGAATAATTTCCTCTGGCTCCGCCATCCTCCCTTCTCCGACCAGTCCAGAGGCTAATTCTCCATGTCCCACAGGAATCATTTTGTTTCCATAAGATTGTAGCTTTTGGATGTTTTCCTGAGTAGATGGATGCTTCCACATATCTAGGTCCATAGCTGGCGCGAAGTACACTGGACACTTAGCAGACAAGTAGGTGGCCACTATGATGTTATCACAAAGGCCCATCCGCATTTTCGCCAGCGTCGTAGCTGTAGCCGGCGCTAGGATCATGACATCAGCCCATAGACCCATATCCACATGATTATTCCAGCTATCATCATCAATGACGCTAGTATGCACTGTGTTTTTTGAAAGAGTAGAAAGTGTAAGAGGGCTAATAAATTTGGTAGCTGATGGAGTCATCAAGACTTTCACCTGTGCGCCTCCCTTGATAAAGAGGCGCACTAGTGATGCCGCTTTGTACGCAGCTATACTACCACAGATACCCAATAAGATTTTCTTGCCAGCCAGGTGTGATCCCATGGTTTATTTTACAAGATTTGGGCAAAAAGGTTAGTCTTCGTCGAAATATTTTTTCTTTTCATTGTATCTGTAGTGCACCTCATCGTTGAGGAACTCATCCATAGAGATGATCACTGGATTAGGAATACGCTCATAGAACTTAGATATTTCTATTTGCTCCTTATTTTCGTGAATTTCTTCAATTGCCTCAGAAGTCTCTGCAAACTCTTCCAGCTTTTGGTAAAGTTCTTTCTTCAAATCTATGTTGAGCTGCCTAGCTCTCTTGGTGATTATCGCCAAAGATTCGTAGATATTCTTATGCTCTCCGATGAGTACATCCATATTCTTAGGCTGTATACTCGGATTTAGGCTTTGCACTTTAGATTTTATATCCTTCATTTCTTAATGCTTTTATTCTTTTGTTAGTCGTATTGACAATATCTCTCAATTCATCATCGAATCTTGATTTCGGGTATTTCTTGCGAAAGTCACTCATCTTATCTTTAACGCGTGTAAACCGTTCTGGTTGCTTGGTCACGATGCTATTGTTGGCATATAGATAAACCGCCTTGATAATCATGAATCTTACTTTTTCCGCGTCAGCTGACTCCGGATAATCTTTTAGCAGATTCTCAAAAGAGGTGACAGCCGATTCGTAATTCCTCAAATCAAAGTATAACTCTCCTTCTGCATAGGCTTTCTCCTGCAGCTTTGTTCTCATTTGATCGATGAGCTTATTGCACTCGGCTACTCGCTCGCTCTGAGGATAAGTATTTACAAACAACTCAAAAGCTGATATCGCCTTGAGCGAACTTGTCTGATCCAATCTGTAGGATGGAGATTGCTTATATTCGGATATAGCAGACATAAAATCCGCCTCCTCTCTATGTTGACTATTGATAAACTTACCTGCGAAATCCTTGAAGTAAAACGAAGACAAAGCGTATCGTCCAAGATAGTAATGCGTGTACGCATAGTTGAAATAAGATTGCTCCGACTCTGCCTTCCCTCTGATAGAGCCCAAAACACTTTCATAGAGCGTCTGTGCTTTTTGATATTCTTTCTCCCCAAAGTATTCATCAGCCTTAGCTAATAAAGTAGGAACATCAGCGGTCTCTCTGAGCTTCTCAAATTCTGACTTACAAGCCGTATTGATGAGGACTATGGATAGTAAGAGAAGGAAGATACTGTTTTTCATAAGCCTGCAAAATTAACGCTTTTTCAAATAATACCTAGTAAAGAGCGCCTCTGACTGAAAAAAGTTGGTTGAAAATCAGGATTTTTCTCTCGATTTATGGATTTTCTGTTTTTTTTTGACCACTAAGCTGATATTTGCTTTTGCTGAAGCTATCAGCTATGCGTCTAGACTTTAGCATCTAGGTGGGGAGAAGAGCGCTATATGTGATTTTGTTGTAGTGGGCGTGCGCTATCTCGGGCAGAAAAAGCCCTCTATAGCACCGGGCTATTCCAGGGTCCACGTGCGCTCCCGTCCCGATAAAAAAAATCGGGACCGACTCCCTCAGGTCGTCGCCTTCTCTATCCCTCACGCGAAAAAACTTTGACAATGATGAGGTGTATTTCTGTCAGTGACAGGACCTCTTATTGGGAGGGTCAATCAGGATTCTTGCTGATGTGTCCGCCTATTCATTTTTGGTATTTGATATATATCCAGTAAAAACGTAATGACTATTCTCGTATGTCTATATTTTTCGTTCAAAGTCTACTTTTATTTTGGTGATCCGATGAGAGTCTCTTGCACAGCATCTTTTTTATCCATCATCACCTCTCGAAAAAAAAACGGGCCAAGCTCTGTCGGGGTTCTTCTCTTACTTCTGAACATCCCTTTCTTACTTTTGAACTTCCCTATTATCTCATTTGATGGAGGCGGGTGCGCAGGAGCTTGCGACGAAGCGAGTCGCTCGGAGAGCGCAAGGACAAACGGTGGTAGCGGTATCCTATGTACAGACGCATAGCCATGCGTCTGTACATAGGATAAGAGCGGACGACGTGGTCCCGGCAGTAGAGATGCAATACCTTGCGTCTCTACTGATCGGGATGGCCCCTTAGTACAGTAAAGCTCTTATAGAATTCTACACTTTTCGAAATCTAATTCTCTTTCCAAAAATAGGAGGTGAAAATAATGAGTACGGTAAATATTTCAAGACGCCCAATCAACATAATGATGCTTAGGATATACTTTCCTAAAACAGGAATTTCAAAAAAGTTGTTAGTTGGGCCATACTCTCCACCGATGGCGGGGCCGACGTTGCCTAATGAGGTCGCCACTAGGCTCACTGCATCCAGAAGTATAAGATCGGTTCTAGGCAAGACCAAAACCATCAAAGTGGTTCCTATAAAAAATACCAATAAATAGGTCAGCAGAAAAACAAGTACGTTATTGATGATGCTTTGTTTGACAAGTTCTTTCCCAACACGAACGCGCAGCATAGCATTGGAGTGCAACATGCGCTTGTACTCCAAGAGGGCATTTTTGGCAAACACCAAATGTCGAATCACCTTGATCCCACCCGAGGTTGATCCAGAGCAGGCTCCACAGAATAAAAGACAAAAAAACAGGAAGGTTAGAAATGGATGCCACAGGCTATAATCTGATGTGATGTACCCTGTCGTAGTCACCAGCGAGACCACATGAAAAAGGGCTTGCCGAAAGGCCGGCTCCGCAGAAAATGAAGCGGTAATCATGATTAATACTGCTATCAATCCTGCCATAATAAATACCAATCTAAAATATAATTTTAACTCTGCATTAACTATCACTCTTCTGAAGGAGCCTTTCAGACTTAAAAATATTAGCGAATAATTCATACCGGCAATGAACATAAACAAGATGATGGTATATTGAATCAAAGGGGACTCATAAAAGCCTATACTCTCATTGTGGGTAGAAAATCCCCCAGTGGCAATGGTAGTCAAAGCATGGTTTACGGCGTTGAAAAAAGTCATACCCTCAAAGAACAAAATAAAAGTCAAGGCTATAGTCAATCCGACATATATGAGCCACAATCGCTTGGCTGTTTCCTTGATGCGCGGATGGAGCTTGATGGAGGTCGGTCCTGGAGATTCCGCTGAAAATAAATTGACTCCCCCTAAACCTAGTAAAGGGAAAATCGCGATAGTCAATACTATGATGCCCATCCCTCCAAGCCACTGGGTCAAACTTCTCCAGAGTAGGATGCTCTTCGGTATCTGGCTTAGGTCTTTTATGATGGTTGCTCCCGTAGTAGTAAGGCCTGACATACTCTCAAAAAATGCCATTGACCAATCAAAATTTATGTTGGAAAACAAATAAGGTAAAGCAGAAAGTATAGCCGTAGTGAGCCAGGCAAATAGTACTAAAAGATAGCTTTGTCGTTTGTCTAGAATAGGTTTATCTCTGGGAATTATTTTGAATATGAATACTCCTGATACTATTGTAAAAAAACTAGTAGCAAAGAGATATTTAGATAAATGAGATTCGAAAAAAAGAGAATAAATGGCAGGTATGAGCATCAACAATCCCACACAAGAAATAATCACTCCTAGTATACCAACTATCGGCATCAAGTTTAGGCTTCTCATTTGAATATTTCCTCTATTTTATTGATGGAACTGGGTAATGCAAATACAATAAGTTTATCATCGGGCGCAAGTAAAAAGTCCCCAGTAGGAATAATACCTATACCATCTCGCACCACTCCAGCTACGATGCTTGCTTTAGGAAGATGGAGATTTTTTATTGGACAATGCGTCTTAATGCTTGTTTTAGAAATTTTGAATTCAATGATTTCTGCATCCACGCCATGCAGTGTCGCAATGGCTTCTACCTTGCCTTTTCTGACAAATCTAAAAATATTATTTGCAGCAATTATTTTTTTATTGATAATCGTATCGATGCCAATATTTTGGGATATATGTGTGTAGACATCATTATCCACCTTGGCGATAGTTTTATAGACACCACTCTCTTCAGCTAGCAAACTTGACAAGATATTCACTTCAGAATTTGGTGTCAAGGCTATAAAAGCATCCATATTGTTAAGCCCCTCTTGCTCCAATAAATCTTTACTACTAGGATCGCCTACTATGACCAAGCAATTATCTAAATCTTCCAAAAACTGATTGGCCATCTCCTCAGACTTCAAAATCAATTTGACAGCGTATTGATTTTGCAAGGCTTTAGCAGTATTAAATGCCAAGAGTGAGTCCCCAATGATCATCACATTTCTTATTGGTTTGGTTTCTTTACCAAGCAATGGGAGAAATTTGTCTAGGTTCTTATTGGCTAAACTCAAATATAGATGATCGGCTTTGAGTAGCTTTGTTGTACTTCTTGGAATTAGGGTTTTATGCCCTCGCAGCAATGCTACCCCTCTATATTCTATGCTAGAATCTAACTTTCCTATATCAGCTATCCTCTTATTGACTAGACTAGAATTGTTATCTATCGTAAATCCAACAATACTAATTTCAGCATTGTCAAAGTCAAAAATATCTGTTAAGGAAGCTCTTTTAAGTAATCTAGTAATCTCGTTCACCGCTAAGCGATTGGGCGAAAATATTTTATCTATTCCTATCTGATTGAAGTACGCTTTTTGGGTAGAAGTGAGAAAGTCATTGTTGTTGACTCTAGCGATCGTTGTCTTTGCTCCTTTTTGCTTGGCTAATATAGCCGATAATAAATTGGTTTCTTCAGAGGTGGTTACCGCTATAAACAGATCTGCCTCGCCTACCATGGAATGCTTTAGCAGCTCACTAGAACAAGCGTTTCCACATACAGTCATTACATCTAGGCCACTTTGTACTCTTTCTAACACCTTTTCATCTTTATCAATCAAGGTTATATCTTGATTTTCAATACAAAGAAGTTTAGAAAGATGATAGCCGACCGAACCTGCTCCAGCAATTACAATTTTCATTATAGATTGGTTATTCTTTGATTTGGATTTATACTCAGCATCTATTTATCAAATACCTTGCGCTATAAGCCGCAAAAATATGTAAAATAGAATTAATAAACTGCTGTATATCTAACTATAAAGATAAATACAAGGGCAAGCAAAAGCATTTGTTTTCGAATAGAGCTTGCACCTCCCAATACAGTGTACCTATAAATTGAACCTAAACTAGCAGTGCATTTCTAATGGTTTATTACCATTTGTGATCAGTCTATCGATTAGATGATCATATGTCTAATACTACAATGCTCCACTATTAATAAGGATATGTACTACGCAGACCCCCAGCATAAACCAAGATTATAAGCACAATTATTGAAAATAAGAAAGTAGGTAGACCTTGTTTATGGACGGATAACTACCAGACGCTTAGTCGTTATGACTTTTCCTGTAGTATCTACCAAGCTATAGAGATAGGTCCCTTTTCTGAAATCCCCCAAATCTACCTTTAGCATTTTATTGCCAGAGATAAAATATCGCTCCGTATATGCTTCTAAACCAAGTATGTTGTAAATCTTCAAATCGTAAAAGTCGGGCTTGAGATTTACGCAGTCAAATTTTGCGTAGTTAATGGCTGGATTTGGATAGGCATACACATTTTCATAACCAGCGCGCTCTATGGGCACTGTAGAAGTTATAATTTCATCATTCCTATAGGTAAAAGAGGTCACGTTTTCTTCATCTCCATCGAGTGTCATTTCCGCAATGGGTTCTGGTACTCCTTCTGCCCAATAAGTCATAGTTACAATGGTATCCATCCCCAAAAATCCGCCAGATTGCCCACCAAATTGGTCCGTGACATCTAACCAATCAAGGATAGGTACTTTTATTTCTAATCTTGTTTCTGTGGTCTGCACTCTCTTTTGACGAAGCACTTCGTACGACTTGTTGCCCGTAAGCGTAACTGTACCCCAGGCATCTACCAAATCTACTTGATCCAACTCTACTAGTATTCGAATAGAATCCGGAGCCAAAGGCAAACTATCAAAAACTCCTCCAGGTAAAACATCAGCTCCAAATGGAACAACGGCAGCCGTGCTGTATGTATTGAGATCTAAAAAATCTAGTGGAGCAGTTCTATCTACCAAAGGAGGTTGAAAAGAGGTAACAAGGTTCAATCCAAAACCGGTAGGATCCAATCCTACAAACCCTAGCAACTCAAATGAAGTATCATCTTTTCTAAAATAAGTCACTCCATTACCATTGCCGCTTAGTGCTAAATTAGCAGATGGAAATGCCCCAAGGGTATCTACAGTCGCAGGGTCTATATACGTATCGGAACTCACAACACCATTGGTTTGTACCTGACTAAAGTCCCATAGTTGGTTTCCACCTCCTGCGGTGATTGGTATTTCGCCAAGCAATGGGGTGATATTGACACTACTGATGGTATCACCAACATTAGGAAAGTAAGTGTTAGATATAGTAATCTGTGCTTGGAGTGTAGAAAAACCAGCAAATAAGATAAAAATGAATGTTTTGTAAAATTTATCCATATACTATATTATAAGTGTAGTTAGGAACAGATAAAGTTAACTAATTCTCAAGGAAGAAACTTGATTTAAGAAAGAATTAACAGCCAATTTTGATAAAAGGTTGTAAATGATGCCACAGTGATTCCTTAGCTAGCTAAAATAGCTGCATTTTAACCAGTTTTTGGTAGTCTCCTGCGTTTTCCATCAAGGTCTCATGACTGCCTTTTTCAATGATTTCCCCCTCCTTTAACACTACTATTTCGTCTGCATGCTGAATCGTACTCAAGCGATGAGCGATAATAATAGCGGTTCTATTTTCCATTACTTGCCGAATGGACTGCTGGACTAGCTTTTCTGATTTGGAGTCTAGCGCTGAAGTTGCCTCATCCAATATCAAAATAGGTGGATCTCTTAGAATAGCTCTAGCGATAGTTAAGCGCTGCCGTTGCCCGCCACTTAGTTTGGTACCACTATCTCCAATATTGGTTTGATATCCATTTTCGCTTTCGACTATAAATTGATGAGCGTTAGCAATCTTGGCAGCTTTTATAACTTGCTCTTCAGAGACGTTTTCGTAGCCAAATGTGATATTGTTATAAATAGTATCATTAAACAAGATAGGTTCTTGAGTGACAAGACCAAATTGGTTTCTCAAATCTTTCAGCTGGAGATCACGAATATCAACACCATCTAGTTTGATAGCTCCGCTACTTACATCATGAAAGCGGCTGATCAAGTCTACCAAAGTAGACTTCCCTCCTCCTGATGGCCCAACTAGCGCTATCACCTTCCCTTTTGGAATTTCAAGGTCAATATTTTTTAAAACGGTGTCTCCCTCTTCGGTATACGCAAAGCTCACATTTTCGAAAAAGATACCCTCTTGGAATGCATCAATAGATTTAGCGTTTGGCTTATCTATGATAGTATTTTCTTGATGGATAATATCATTTACTCTTTCTACAGCAGCCATGCCTTTTCGGATATTGTAATAGGCGTTACTAAGCTTTTTGGCCGGTTCAGTAACATTCCAAAAAGCCATAATAAATGCAATAAAGGTAGCGGGTACCAATGCACCCTGTTGGATAAGTTCAAAGCCATAGAAAATCAAAATGGCAAAGATCCCTATTCCTAAAAATTCTGAAAGGGGCGAAGAAATATCTCTCCTCCACAACAGTCTTGTGAGCACGTCCTTATAGTCATTGTTGACTTTCAAAAACTTATCTGTTTGATATTCTTGGGCATTAAAAGCCTTGATCACTTTCAGGCCAGATAAACCTTGCTCAAAAAGTGACATGAGCGTCCCCAGTTTGCTTTGCGCTTCGCTGGATTTTCGCTTCAAAGCTCTACCTATTGCGCCTATCAGTATACTCGATACGACCAATAATAAGATGACGAATAGGGTTAGCTTTGCACTTATAAATAACATAACTGCTAAGGAGCCTACTATCATTAAAGGTTCGCGAATGACAACCTCTACCATGTGCAAGATGCTCCATTGCAATTCATGTACATCATTACTTACTCTAGAAATAATATCTCCCCGCTTTCGCTCATTAAAAAAACCGATAGGCAATACCATAGTTTTTTCAAACATCTTCTGCCTGATATCTCTAACTACTCCATTTCTTGCTGGTGTTATAAAAAACAAAGAGAGATACCTAAACACGTTTCGCATAAAATAGGAAGCCAGCAGAGCACCAAGCACAAAACCAAGTGCTTTTTGTTTTCCTTTCTCAATGATGATTTGCGAAAAATAAAATTCAAATGAATCTACTATTGTTGCTAGATCAAAATAAGAAATCTCTGGTTTAACTGTAACCAACTCCGCTTGATCCAAAATAATATTTAGGAATGGAATGAATAGGGTAATGGAAAACACAGAGAATATCACCATGAGGACATTGCAAACCACATTCAGTGCTACACGTCCTTTATAAGGCATGATATAGGAGAACATATCCCGAAGTGAATTCATATTTGTAGTCTACTTGTTTGAATACCTACAATAATAACGATAATTAAGTTTCGTTATTGACTCGAGATAATACGTAGGTAAAATAGTAAGTGAATTACCTACTTTTTCTCCTTTTTGGGCTCTTCTCCTATGTCGAATGTATCCAAGAATCCAGTATTAAAATCCCCCTTTTTAAAGGATTCATCTTTCATAATCATTTGATGAATGGGTACTGTTGTTTTGAGCCCCTCAATAATAAACTCATCCAATGCGCGTGACATTTTTTTGATGCATTCCTCACGAGTCTGTGCTCTACAAATCAATTTGGCGATCATCGAGTCATAGTGAGGAGAGACTGTATATCCAGAGTATACATGTGTATCTACCCTTACACCATGTCCCTTAGGAGAGTGAAAAGAGGTGATTTTACCAGGAGTTGGTCTAAAGTTATTATATACATCTTCTGCATTGATGCGGCATTCTATAGCGTGCATTGCCGGTATATAGTTTTTCTTACCAATCTTTTCTCCTGCGGCAATTTTTATTTGTTCTTTGATGAGATCATGATCAATAACCTCTTCCGTCACGGTATGTTCTACTTGGATACGGGTATTCATCTCCATAAAATAAAAATCTCTATTCTTATCTACGAGAAACTCTACTGTCCCGACTCCTTCGTAGTCTATTGCTTCTGCGGCTTTGATGGCTGCATCACCCATTTTTTTACGGAGTGCTTTGGTCATGAATGGAGAGGGAGATTCCTCTATGAGTTTTTGATGTCTTCTTTGTATAGAACAGTCTCTTTCCGAAAGGTGAATCACATTTCCATACTGATCCCCAGCCACTTGTATTTCTATATGACGAGGTTCTTCTACAAATTTTTCCATGTAGATGCCATCATTAGAGAAAGAAGCTTTGGCTTCATTTCTAGCCATATCCCAAGCGTCTACAAATTCATCTTTGCTTCTGACGATACGCATCCCCTTACCTCCGCCTCCAGCAGTTGCTTTGAGAATAATAGGATAGCCAATGTCTTTGGCAATTTTCATTCCCTGCTTAGCATCTTTGAGTAAACCTCCTGATCCAGGAACCACAGGAACTTTTGCCTTAATCATAGTTTCTTTGGCCGTAATCTTATCTCCCATCTTACGAATCTGATCAGGTGTTGGGCCAATAAACTTTATACCATATTCCGTGCATACCTCTGCAAAGTCTGCATTTTCTGCTAGAAAACCGTAGCCTGGGTGTACAGCATCTGCATTGGTAATTTCCACCGCAGCCATAATTTTAGGAATAGAAAGGTAAGAT
This sequence comes from uncultured Saprospiraceae bacterium, assembly GCA_937923345.1. Lineage (GTDB taxonomy): Bacteria > Bacteroidota > Bacteroidia > Chitinophagales > Saprospiraceae > JALZVN01. The sequence continues at coordinate 23,237 of CAKZVJ010000034.1, read as the reverse complement.
AAAGTAGAAGAAGCAGGACCGATACAAACGGCCTCGTCCGCAAATCTGACATGCAAGCTTTCTCTATCTACTGTGGAGTAAACCGCAACAGTTTTGATACCCATTTCTTTGCAGGTACGCACAATACGCAAGGCGATTTCTCCTCTATTTGCTATTAATATTTTTTTAAACATGTTGTTCTTGGTATTTTGGAAAAATCAAAGATTAAGCATTCGGATCTACCATATATAATACTTGATCGTATTCTACTGGTGATGCATCGTCTATCATCACCTTGACTATCTTTCCAGATACTTCAGATTCAATTTCATTGAAGAGCTTCATAGCTTCGACAATACATACAACGTCTCCTACACTGATGCTGTCTCCTACTTTTACATAAGGTGGTTTTTCTGGAGAAGCACTTCGATAGAATGTACCCACAATTGGAGATTTGATGGCAATCAAGTTGGCATCTTCTCCCTTAGATTCAGCAGCAGGAGCAGCGGCCTTTTCTTCCTTTGGTGCTGCTGGTGCAGGTGCAGCGGGTGCAACAGGTGCTGCTGGTGCAACTGGCGGAGCAGAAATAATATGTTGAACAGGTGGAGCTGCTGCAACTGGTATCATTGGAGAATTTTGATTTGAGTTTCCTCCTTTAGAATAGTTTTCTGTTCGAATAGTTACTTCGAATTCAGTATTTCGATACTTAAATTCGGATAAATTAGATTTGCTGATTGTTTCTATTAAAGCTGTTATTTCTTTGTAGGTCATGCCTATAATATTTGATTTTGGAAAAATAGGGTTAGTCTTTTACGCGCTCCATATAACTGGAAGTCGCAGTTTCGATTTTAATCTTATCGCCGATATTAATAAAAAGCGGCACTTTGATTTCAGCTCCTGTTTCTACGGTTGCTGGTTTACCTGCATTAGTTGCAGTATTACCTTTTTCACCAGGTTCTGTATAAGTTACCTCTAAAACTATGTACTGAGGCATTTCAATAGTCAATGGGACATCTTTTTGAGAATCATACAGAACCTCAATATTTGACCCCTCCTTCATTAGTTCTGGCTTTGGAATCATCATTTCCGGCAATGTAGTTTGCTCATAATCCTCATTGTTCATGAAATTATAACCCATGTCATCTTTGTATAAGTATTGGAACTTTCTCCTCTCTACTCTTACAATGTCAATTTTGTGGCCGGCTGGGAAAGTATTGTCTACAACTTTGCCAGAGGTTAGACTTTTCATCTTGGTTCGCACAAAAGCTGCGCCTTTCCCAGGCTTTACATGTTGAAAGCCAACTACAACCCACACATCGTGATTGTAATTCATGCATAAACCATTTTTTATTTCTGATGTAGATGCCATATTCTATACCTATTATGATTTTATTGTCTTAAAAAATAGACGTAAAAGTAAACAATTTATGGGTATCAAGGGCTCAAAAGAGAATCAAATATGCTTATTTACAAAGCCCACTTAAGGTATATTGACCCCCAAGTCAGACCGCCGCCAAATGCAGTAAGTATGATATTTTGGCCTTTTTTTAGCTTTTTCTCATACTCCCAAAGACAGAGTGGTATTGTTCCTGCCGTAGTATTGCCGAATTTATGGATATTGAGCATCACCTTATCCATGGGACAATTGAGGCCGTCTGCCACAGAATTTATGATGCGAATATTCGCTTGATGCGGCACCATCCAATCTACATCGTCAACGGACATATTATTACGCGCTAATAATTCGCTCGTTGAGCCAATCATTCCCTTGACTGCCTTCTTAAAAACAGACCTTCCTTCTTGGTAAACAAAGTGTTCTTTATTGGCTACTGTTTCGGCAGAGGTAGGCTTTAAAGATCCACCAGCTTTCATATGCAGTATATCCCTACCGCTACCATCCGAATCCAAAATCGCATCTTGAAAACCATATCCTTCACTATTAGGCTCCAACAGTACTCCACCAGCTCCATCGCCAAAAATGATACAAGTCGCTCTATCCGTGTAATCTATGATGGAAGACATTTGATCCGCACCAATAACAATTACTTTTTTATACATACCACTATGTATGAATTGTGCACCAGTGGTTAAGCCGTATAAAAAACCAGAACAAGCTGCTCCAAGATCGAAGCCCCATGCATTGGTTAAGCCACATTTATCAGCAACTGTATTTGCCGTATCAGGAAAAACCATATCAGGGGTAACTGTTGCTACTATGATTAGGTCAATTTCTTCTGCAGAGGTACCAGATTTTTGTAGGATTCCCTTCACTACTTCGACACACATATCAGAGGTAGCTTTGTCTTTGTCTTTTACAATGCGGCGCTCTTTTATCCCTGTCCTGCTTTCAATCCACTCATCGTTGGTTTCTACCATGGATTCTAATTCCTTGTTAGTCAAGACGTAATCAGGAACATAACCATGGACCGCAGTTATAGCCGCATTATTGGTTCTCATATGAAGGCATGTTTAGATTTTTCAGTCCGCCAAGGTAAAAAAAATGTCTTTAATCGCTTACCTAATGGATTAAATACTAACTGGTAAATTTCAAAAAATAGGTCTTCGGCCATAAATTAGCTATTGAAAATTTAAACTGCTACAAAATCTATCCTTTTTGCCTTATAAATATTGATTTTTAACCTTAAAAACCAACCTATCTTCTTGATTTCCGTACAGAATATATACAGGAGACTATTAATGTATAAAATTATGTTTTCTAATTAGTTATCGATATTTTTTTGGAGATCTTTAATTTTTTGGTACATAATTTGAACACAATATAATCCATAGGCTTTGATCCTACTTAGATGAAAGCTTAAAATACATCATGCATCCAATCTATAAAAATATGAAGAAGTTCTCCCTCTTGTTTTGTGTTATGTTGATGACTGCTTTCGCTTTTGGAGCAAAGACTAACTTTATGGTGAATCTTGCCACTGCAAAGCACAAAGCCGCCATTGAAGGAAAACTCTATATGGTGCACTTCACTGCTAATTGGTGTACCCCCTGCAAGTGGATGAATTCGCATACTTTTACTGATGACAGAGTGGCTCAATACTTAAGTGAATACTATGTTCCAGTAAAGATTAATGTTGATGATTTTGATGGAATAGTAATCAAACAAAAAAACAACGTTCAATTTCTCCCTACCCTACTTATATTCAATAGCAGCGGAGAAGAAGTAGGTAGATTTGAAGAAGCTATTGGCCCAAGTAAGCTAATGCTTATCCTTGAAGAAAACAATATCCCTGTAAATAGAGAGAAATTTGACCTTCCCGAACCAGAAACTGCAGTTTCTCCTGAGGCTATTTCAAGACCTCTATTACCTTCCATTTTTGATGGTAGTAAAGATGAACCAACAATTATTAGTTCTCAAGAACTAACTACTCCAAATGAAACGGAGAAGGTTGAACGCCCAAGTGTTATATATGCTCCACCAGTGACAGCACCTATTATTGAAGAACCAGTAATCGTAGCGCCTGAGCCTGAGGAAGCAAATAAACCTGAGAAAGCAAAAATGGAGGACCCAGCAACAAGCACAATTAATGAACCAGCAATTGCACCAGTTGCAGTCATCGAACATAATTCCGCTCCCATTAGCCCGGTAACGAATACTACCAACACTTCAAAAACGGAAAATAGCGCTGCTGAATCTCTTGCTTTTTTAACAGGTGAAGGAATATTCGAATTAGACGTAAAATATAAACACAGAGAAGGATACAGCGTGCAAATTGGATTGTATGCTCGTTATGAAAATGTGCTAGCAGAAGTCAACAAGTTCAAGCAGATGTACGATAAAACTATTTATGTACATATTGGCAAGAAAAACGGAGTGACCGTTTATAGACTTTTGATGGGTAATTATCATGACAAACCATCTGCAGATAAATTAGAGTTCGATCTGAAAGCAAAAGGATTAGACTGTTTTGTAAATGATCTTAGTAAACTCTAAACATTACCATTCTTTGCTGGTATTGTAGCAGGTTCCTTTAAAAAGTCCCACTACAGTGCCATCTAGTTTTCGAACTACTACTTCGTACACTCCTATCTTGTGTGAGGAATGTTTCTTAGCTGCAATAGCTTCTATCCAATCCCCAGTATGTAATGGAGCTACATGAGAAATTGATGTCTCTATAGATACTGATTTGCCCCCAAAACTATTACAAGCAAATGCAAACGCACTATCCGCAAAAGCATAACTTATGCCCCCGTGCGCAATCTTAAAACCATTACACATCTCGTCCCTGATTTGCATTTTTAGATGACTGCTTCCTAGACCATCACTTACTCTTTCAATACCTAGCCACTGGCTATAAGCATCGTTATAGTACATTAAATCTACTATTTCTGAAGGAGACTTCATTGTTTTTTATTTTATGATTAATGGCAGTAAAGCAGCATTTTATTTAATAAATTTATACCCGAAAAACTTAATATCCTCTTCAAAAAAAGTAGAAACTATAGCTGCGCTTTCATTATCGTAGTATGTCTTGTAGTCTACTTTTCTAGAGCTGTTTCTATGCTTTAAGTTGCCTTTCAATCCAAGTTCTTTTTTGAGACCATCAAAGCCTTTTTGTAGATTTTCAAATCGAAGTATGGTATCAACTGAAATTTCACCATTCAAGTCCTTAAGCCATTCAACTTGGGATTGGAACATTTTTGGATCATCCATATAGCGCTTATCCTTTTTATTGCCGTAGGTCTTCTCTAGCCATACTTTGAATGATATAGGGTTTTCTCCAAGCTCGTTTTGATTCGTTTGTTTTCTGAAATTGTATTGGGAAACCACCTTAGACCAAGGATTTCTAACCACAGTGAAGGAGTGAATCTTGCGATATTCTTCTTCACCGATGAGTCCAATAACTTCTTTGACTGTATCGTGCCACTTATGGACAGGCCAAATGGTTTTGATGAGACTCGATCCACCACACTTGTTGATATGAATAAAAACAAATTTCTTCTTTGAAACACCCAACAAAGGGATTTTACTAAACCTGTACGGTCGATATGATGAAGGACTAAAGACTTTAAATAACTCCACGCGCTATACTATTTGGTCAATCCATTGCTGAAGTGGTCACTAAATTATTGATAGCATATCTTATGCATTACCACCATTCATCTTACTCCTCCTCTTTGTTGTCCTTCTTTTTCTTGTCCTCTTCCTTGATGTGTACATCTTTTCCATCCTCAAGTCTACGACTTACAGCGGCATAAGGCCCAATCACAATTTTATCCCCTTCTGATAAGCCAGTTCTGATCTCAATGTAGTCATCGTCTTGTATACCAGTGGTCACATTTACCGCAGAGACGGTATCCGCATCGCTATGAATAAATACCAATTCTTTGAGTTCATCGTCTTCATTGTCTTTATCTTCTCTAGCGGTCACTGCCTGAATAGGAACCGATAGTACATCTTTCTCTACTCTCGTAAATATCTCTACAGAAGCTGACATTCCAGGACGGAAGGGAAAATTACGTCCTCCCAACAAATCATTATAAGAAGTAGATTCCATTCTTATCGTCACTACAAAGTTGGTCACCTGATCAGAGGTCAGTACGACTGTAGCGCCAGTAGTATTACTTGCCGAATTGGCCACTTGGGTTACTACGCCTTTGAAAACTCTGTCCTGATAGGCATCTACTTCTATTTCCACCTCATCTTGCAATTTTACCTTCAATACATCACTTTCATTTACCTCTACCTGTACTTCCATTACGTTCATATTGGCAATACGCATAAGTTCTGTTCCAGTCATCTGAATAGTTCCCACTACCCGTTCGCCTTTCTCTACATTGAGCAAACTTATTACACCATCAGTAGGGGCAAACAAGCTGGTCCGCTTCAAATTTGTCTTTAACTCCTTGAGAGATGCTTGCTGGCTCTTTACTGTATACTCCTGCGCTTTGATGGATTGTTGCGAAGATTCATAGTTGGCTTGCGCGGTGTTGAGTGATGCTTCTGCCGATCTTAAATTGGCTCTTACACCATCTAAATTCGATTTAGACAAATCAAAATCTGCTTGAGAAATGACACCCTGTTCAAAAAGCGATTTATTTCTTTCGTGTATAGAATTCAAATTCTCAACCTGAGCCATGATCTGCTCTTTTTGTGCTTCCGTTTGTGATATTTGTGCTTTTGCACTTAGAGCACTGGACTTGCTATTGGCAACTTGAGCTTTGGCTGTGTTTACTGCGGCCTCCCCTCTTTCTACCGCAGATTGATAAGCATCTGGATCTATTCTAGCCAATAACTGTCCTTGCTTTACAGAGTCCCCTTCCGCAACATTTAATGCTACAATCTCACCAGAGACATCAGAGGTAATCTTTATTTCTACCTCAGGAAATATCTTACCTGTAGCTGCTACTTTTTCAATTAAAGTCCTCTTTTTCACCTCCCCTACTTCAATAGCGATTCCTTTCTTTTTACCTTGCTTACCAAATATAGCGGCTGCTATTAATATCGCAACAAGGAGAATTAAGACAATAATAATCCAATTTTTACTCTTCTTCTTTTTATTAGCCATAATCTTGTTTTCCTTATTTGAAGTTTTGTCTTCTGAGAATATTCTTAAAATTTGAGGGGCACGCCTCTATAAAATTCCACGACTTTCACATTGAAGAGATACTGGTACTTCGCAACGATTAAGTCAATCTGAGCGGCATCTAACAAATTTTTTGCTACGCTCAAATCTAGACTATTTATTGCACCTAGCTGGAATCTTTTTTCCGTATTATCAAATGAAGCTTGTCTCGAAGCCAATGACTTTTGTGAAGCCACTAACTGCAATTTGGATGCACGTGCATCAGTCAAAGCCTTTTGAATATCTGATCTCAACTGCTGATCTAATTGTTCATTGGCATACTCTGTATTGAGTACACCTAGCTTAGCTTGGTCTTGAGCAATATTTGCTCTTCCATTATTATAAATAGGGATATTCAGTGAGACTCCAATATTTTGTCCTAAGTTATCTGACAACTGGTTGAAGTAGCCTAATGTACCTATTCTATTAGGTATACTTACAGGTTGGCCTACCGTGACTGGCATCCCATTTATAAAAACATCATTTTCTATAACTGTTTCTATGTCGGGTCCAAACTCTGGAAATCTATCTGAATAATTGGAATCAATTCCTCCAAAAATAGACAGCCTTGGCATTTTGTCTGATTTAGCAATCTCTTCTTGAAGTTTAGCACTTTTAAGTCTATACTCGCTTGCCTTTATAAAGGGTTGATTGTTTATCGCTTTCTTGTATATCTCATCTACAGTCCAAGCATCAATTGCATCATCGGGGCTAACATTTACATTAGGCACCTCTACCTCTATTTCTTGATCAGCTGGTAATTGCAATAAGAGTTTAAGATTTAATAATGCTGTATTGACCGCATTATCTTGAATGATTATGTCTTGCTGATTCAATGCCTGTTGGGCTTCTAGCTCCAAAACATCATTGGCAGGTAAGGCTCCAGCGGATATTAGCTTCCTAGTGTTTTCTAATTGCTTTTCGGTTAGAGCTAACCTCTGCTTTGCATTACTCCTTTGTTCCGTAGCAAATAGAACATTGATATAAGATGTAGCCACAGTCAGCGCAATATCGTTTTTATTTTGCAGCAAATCCTCTCTTGCTGCCATCGCATCTAATCTACTTTGTTCGATTTGATTATTTATCCGGCCGCCGTTGTATAAAATAGCACTTGCATTGATGCCAAGCGATTGACCAGCTAATGCATCCAAAGAGAAAGTATTGGAAGTAGGGTCAATCGTACGTCCAAACTGGTATCCAAAATTAGTGCTCGCATTCACGGAAGGATGCCTTGCATTTTTATTCAGCTCTTCTGTAAGCTTAGCTTGCTGCACAGCCAATTGAGATTGCTTAATGCCCAAATTATTCTCTAAGGCATGATAAATACAACGTTCAAGACTCCATTTGCTCTGTGCTTTAGCTTGACTAAAAACTAAAATAAATGCTGAAATAAGCAGCCAAATAGTGATTCTTTTCATTTCAATAGATTTAAACAATGATTCGGAAATTACCGAAACATTCTCTTCATATATACTTCGGAATAGCTTTCGCTAAGCTAAATTATAAATTCACGCTAATCTAAAGAAGTGATTGGCCAAAAGGGCTATTTTTTATATAAATGGCAAAAAATAAAGGATGAAAGAATCCTCATGAGGCATATTCGGCTATGTTCAGATGAAAAAATTGCTTTTAACGAGTAAAAGAACTAAAAGTACTATGCCCAATAATTTGGTCGTACCTGCCTCCAAATGGTCGGTAATAAATAATTACCGTGTAGTCATTGTCTGCTTCAAACCAATTCCCTTCAACCTCCGCAAAGGTGAATTTTTGGGTTCCGCGATCTTTCTCGGCTTGAAAAGCATACATATAATTATAGTATCCCTGCTTAAGCAATAATTCCGTTTCGTATTGAAGAGACTTGTCGTTGTAGTTTAGCTTATATCTATCCTCAATACGCCAATCGGTCAACTCTCCAAAAACATACACATCTCCTCCAAAAAACGGCTGACTAGCTTCTAAAGTAAAATAAGTTAATATGTATTCTCCTACCAAGTGCTGCTCTCTTTCATTACGCGCAATATCAGATTGATTAATCTCTTGCACCAGACCAGCTAAGTCATTCCTTTCTGCAATTTCCTGTTCCGTCAAATCTTCTCCGATAGTAGTCGTATCTATATTAATTTGATTACCCAATCTTCTAAACGAAACATGGTCAAAATTCTGAATCACATATTTTCCATTGGCATCAGCAGAATTAAAATAGCTTTTGTACACCCTTGGTTTATCTTTTGATATCAACAAATCAAAACCATCCTGCACTTCTTCAATGGCTTCTACAAAACTCAAGCGGTTTTGCAATGATCTCATATCCACAAAACGCCACTCTCTGCAGGCTTCAAAAACAGATTGATCCATCCTTCTGAACTCTATGCTATTTTGCTTTATGAATAGTGGATCAATGTTAGTAATCGCACCATTCCAATGTCCATTTTGTGTTACGGTTGCCGATAATTCACTTACAGGGTTTTGTAAAATATCTTGCTCTGCCGAAATATCAAAAAATATTTCTTGATGCGATCTATTTTGATCCGCTTTGCTAGAGACCCTTATATCAGGTCTAACGGTAACCTTGTTCTCAGAAACCATAAATCTTCTTGTCAAGATTACATTTTTGGAATCCGATTCATCAAATATTTTCAAAATATAATTTCCCGACAATTTCCATCGCAGTCTGCTATTGGGTAACTCCAATGTATAATGCACATAATCCGAATATCTTGCTTTACTAAAAGCATAATCTTGAAGCATTTCGTTTTCAAAGCCATCGAGATAGGCAAAAAGATTAATCTCCTCGCTCGGTGTCCAATCCATATTGCAATGCTGGATACTATAGGTATAGTTTTTTACATCTAGATTCACGTCATCGAAAGTAAGCATCAACCTTGAACCTGAGTTTAGACCTACAATGGGCTCAGCCAATGGAAAACCAGTTGGATGAAATTTCACTGTTCGGATATTATCAACAAAGATTCGATTAGAGTTTTCTAATACCTCTTGTAGGTCAACTTCCACCTTCTCCACCTTCGCTTTTTTCTTCTTTTCTTTTTTTGTCTGCCCAGTCATAGGAGCACAAAAAATAATACACAATAGAAATAGGATATAGTAAATCTTCATATCAAAAAAGAGTAAATTTTTGTTTTGCTTATCTAGAGATCATGCAACATAATAACGACAAAATAAGCACAAATTATGTTTAAGGGATACGAATATAGCTGCGCTAACGCCAATGTTTGGTTAAAGTAAGCTAGCCATGCTTTGGAATTGAATTTTAAATCCTTGACAATCAACATATTAAACCAAGACCACTAATTTTATAAATGGCACATAATCAGATATTTACGCCTATTTAGGCTGTAATTTTTCAGAACTCACTGAATCATACTGCCTAAATATCAAAATTTTAGCCTTTCTGCCCAAAGTAGAACAGTCATTGAGTATAGACTTAAGACCAGAAGCCTTATTTTTAGGCCAAAAGAGAGATACCTTGGGTGACATTTTCAGCATTTATTTCAATATAGGCTTCTCCCATATTTACGATATGGCAGCCATTGATCATATATTATTTCTAGTAGCGCTATGTGCTTTGTTTACCGTAAAAGACTGGAGAAAATTGCTCGTCTTAATCACCGCTTTCACCTTAGGGCACAGCATCACGCTGGCCTTGGCTATCCTAGATATTATCCCAATTAATGCTCGCTTGGTCGAATTACTTATCCCAATAACCATCCTGCTCACTGCCATATATAATGGATACACCCTATGGAAAGACAAGTGGCAAAGCCGTGGTAAATCTCGCACGCAGTACCTCATGGCCTTAGGTTTTGGCTGGATTCACGGGATGGGATTTTCCAACTATTTACGCTCCACCTTGTTTCCTGAAGAGAAACTGTTAGGGCAACTATTTGCTTTCAACATAGGCATAGAAGTCGGACAAATAATAATCTTGGCAAAAATACTACTGCTCACTTTTATTTTCACCCAGCTTCTTAAAATAAAAAGGAATCATTGGGCATTTACTTTATCGGGACTTGCATTTGCCGTATCTTTATACCTTATCATTGATCAATTGTGAAATACTTAATACTATTCATATCATCCTTTTTCATCGCACCGCTTGCTGAGGAGGCGCATGAGTTTCACGTTAGCAAATGCTTAGTGGAGTACAAAGCCGAAAATGCAGAGCTGCAAATATCCATGAATATTTTCATTGATGATCTAGAATTAGCGCTCGAATCCAGAGGAGTACAAAAACTGTTTATCGGTACTGAAAAGGAACAAGAAGATGCAAACGCATTTATTGAGAAATACATAGACCAAGTATTTCAAATAGAAATCGACGGTAGTGGTATAGTAGACCCTATCTTCTTAGGCAAAGAAGTCAGCGACGACCTTACTTCCATTTGGTGCTATATGCAGATCCCAATGCCGCAACCACTACAATCCCTAAAAGTAAAAAACAGTATCTTGTTAGAAACTTTTGATGATCAAAAAAACATCACCAGCATAGTTGGACCAGAAAATAAGAAAGATAGTTTTATGAGTATTCGTGGCGACGATGTCAAAGAAGTAAGCTACTAACATCTATATGAATAGCCTACTCAAAAAAATATTCATCGCGCCGATTCGGGTATACCAAAAAGTCATATCACCCATGCTCGGCCCCACCTGCCGATACCAACCCACCTGTAGTCACTACATGGTAGGCGCCATCGAAGAATGGGGCGTTATCCGCGGTACATGGCTAGGTCTCAAACGTATTTTTAGATGTCACCCCTGGGCCTCCTCAGGACATGACCCCGTTCCAAAAAGAAAAAAATAATAATGCAAAGACGTCCACGTAGAAACAGACAAACGCAAGCCATCAGAGATATGGTGCAAGAAAACTATTTGCACCTCGCAAATCTCATCTATCCCTTATTCATAGAAGACGGTAGAAATATCAAAACCGAAATCCCATCTCTTCCAGGCAACTACCGATTTTCGATTGACAAGATCATGAGAGAAATTGACGCTTGTGTAAAACTTGGACTCAACAGCTTTATCCTTTTTCCTAAAATAAAAGGAGCGCTTAAAGATTCAAAAGGCACCTACGGTTGGGATGAAAAAAACTTCTACCTCAAAGCAGCCAAAAAAATAAAAAGCAAATTTCCGCAGATTCTACTCATCAGTGATGTAGCGCTTGACCCATACAATATTGATGGCCACGACGGCTTCGTCAAAAATGGCAAGATTGACAACGACCTTACCCTACCCCTCTTGCAAAAAATGGCGGTGGCGCAGGCACATGCAGGTTTCGACATGCTCGGTCCGTCCGACATGATGGATGGGCGCATCGCTTCGATCCGAACAGCTTTGGACAAAAATGGGTTTAAGGAGACGGCAATCATGTCGTATACGGCCAAATATGCGAGCGCTTACTACGGACCATTTAGAGACGCCTTAGATTCTGCTCCGGTTAAAAATAAGAATATCCCAAAGGACAAGAAGACCTATCAGATGAATCCCGCCAACGCCAAAGAAGCCCTCATTGAGGCGACCTTGGATACGCAAGAAGGTGCAGATTATTTGATGGTCAAACCGGCCCTAAATTACCTCGACATTATCTCCTTGCTGAAGAACAATTTTGACTTGCCCGTCGCAGCTTACCATGTAAGTGGGGAGTGCGCCATGCTTATAGCCGCCTGTCAAAACGGTTGGCTCGAATATGAAAAAGCAATGCCGGAGACCCTACTGAGTATCCATCGCGCGGGGGCCAATGCTATTCTCACCTACTTCGCCAAGGACTACGCAAAGTGGTTAAAAAAGAATTCTTAGCAAGATATTGATTTTGTTTTGGGGCCATCCACTAGCTAAAAAAAGCTGTGGTCGTGTCGTCCGCTACTACCCTATGCATACACGCATTGCCATGCGTATATGCACAGGATACCGCTACCACCACTTGTCCTCTAGGGCTTCCGCCTGAACCGGCTCGCCCAGTGAGATATAACCATATAGTGCATCAAGTAGGATTTTTTTCGGATCAAAATGAACACTTTATTGGTCAAAATGGGACTGAATTACCTAAAATGACCATTTTATTAGTCAGAATAAGTTTACACTAGATAAAATTTCTTTAACTCATCCACCTTTATCGGCCTCAACTTTGTTCTAAATTATACCCATAATGAAGAATGGACCAGACATCGATTTAATTTTAATATGTCCTTCTCATTACCATTTATTGCAAAAAACAATACATCCAAAACTTTGACTAGGTCCAAAAAGTTAGCTCTAGTATTAGCTTGTTATGATAATTTTATCGAGAGCTAGATTCAAAATTTAAACCAACATTATTATGAAAAATATCCTAACGATTATAGTTTTTCTTGGTCTGCTATCCCTTGTAGGCTGTTCTGAAAATACGTCACCAGCAAATGATGCTCCTGCTGCAAGAGAGTGTGCATCAACAAACGCCTTTATAGGTCAAACTAGGCCTTTGAGTGTAAGCTCTCTCTATGGTATCAGTGGCGATGTCACTATTTTATCTGACTGTGAAATTGAAATTTCAAATTTTTTCTACAATGGATCTGGTCCAAACGTAAGTTTTTATGGAGCCAATAATGGAAACTTCAGTGCCGGTGTGAACATGAGTGAAATACTGAATGGCCGATCTTGGGAAGGAGAAACTTTAAATCTATTTCTACCGGAAGGAAATACCTTCGATGATATCAACAGCTTTAGCGTTTGGTGTTTCGAATTTGATGTCAACTTTAGCTCTGCCTTCTTTGAATAACAGAAACAGAAATAAGTACTCTAATCATAAAAAGAAAACTTTCTTTTAACTTACTATAAGCCTTGTTGGTGTTATGAATGCTAGATGATCTCTAGGCTCTTGACTCCAAGAAGGCTTTTATTTTTGCCCTCTGCTTGTCGTGTTGCCATATATGCAATTCGATTAGGGCAAACCATTCTTTCGTCGTGATGTCTCCAAACATTGGATGATACTGTTTGGTATTCTTATCACTCCTTTCTAGAATTGATTCAAGCGCATTGACTTCTTTTATAAATGCGGTAAAGTCAGCTTGGAGCTCTGCTTTACTTCGCTTCACTGGAGTAAACGCCTCAGCTATGGGTGTTGGAAAAGACTCCATTCTCATTTTTACATTTTTCCGAATACCTACATTGAAGACTGCTAGTCCATAGATATTTTTCCTTGCTTTACGATCTGCAGCGGCACCAAGACTCTTTTTCAGGTTTGGAATCTGGTAGCTCCTACCCACTCTCATCACATGATCATATACCTCCGCATAAGACCAGAATTTTTCTGAGGGTCGGATGCGTATCGACGCCTCATCCATAGCTGCTAAATCACGCAGCCATTCTTCAGCCTTGTTATTAAAGATAGTCAGAAGTTTTTTAGTACGCATTGGATATTTGATTAGAATATTTCTTAAGTCTTAGTGATGTGACTACTGGTTAAGAAAAAGAATGTAGGTCGAAGTTAATCAAAATCAGAATGCAAAAGTCTTGATGGAATAATTGAGTTGATAATTATTGAAGGCCAGTCCCATTGCACTTTTTGCAATCATTCATTTCGCCTCTTAAGCCTCTCCAATATCCTTTTCCATCACAGTTTTGGCAACGCTTAGGGCCTATCGCAGCCATTACTTGCTTCGTCAGAATGTAGGCTAGGCCGAAGACAAAAAGAAGAAATATTATTTTAATCATTGCTAATAGGATTCCATTTTCTCAGGTCAGTTTTGCAAACTCTCTGTATCAATATCCACTAAGTTCTTGTGTTGTCTTTAGAAAAATGTGAGTTGAATGTATTACTAAGATAAGTGATTCTTTATTAAAATCAAATTTCAAAAACCAATCTGTACACTTCGATTGCGATGCGATAGCGAGCCTAGAATGGACAAGTGGTGGTAGCGGTATCGTATGTCTATACACATGGCAATGTGTATAGACATACGGTAGTAGCGAACGACACGGTGCCGACCTTTTTTGGGTCGGTATGGCCCCAAAACATTTTATGTAAAGGCATAAAAAAGCAGGTGCACTAATGAAAGCGCACCTGCATGGTATCTAATATTATTTTTTTCTATTACTGGAGGGTAACTTGCTTCTCTTCCATCATACGACGGATGTTGATTAGGGCATAGCGCATACGACCAAGGGCGGTGTTGATGCTCACTCTCGTCAACTGAGAAATTTCTTTGAAACTCATATCTGCATAGTGTCTAAGAATGACCACTTCTCTTTGCTCCGGTGGTAATGCATCGACCAATTTGCGAATACGCTCATGCGTTTGCGACTTCATGATTGTTTCCTCCACATTATCTTCTGGATTCTCGAGTACATCGAAAATGTCGAATGTCTCTGTCGGTGAAACGGTCGGTCTACGCTTAGATCTTCTAAAATTATCCACGCACATATTGTACGAAATACGTAGAGCCCACTGAAGAAATTTACCCTCGTGGTTATATTTTCCTTTGCGTAAGGTGTCTACAATCTTGATAAAAACATCTTGGAATATATCTTCAGCTTGCGCCTGATCCTTTACGAAAAGATAAATAGAAGTATAAATTCGCTGTTTGTGTCTGGAGAGTAACTCTTCGAAAGCCTTCTCGTTTCCGTCTAGGTAGCTTAGAATAAGCTCCTTGTCATTTAGTTGTGTAACTTGCATAACTATCCAGTTTTAAATGCGCAAATGCGCGATAAACAATTTAAAATAGTGTAGAAGTTACTTTCTTATAGACGAATTTTATTGATTAGTTATGTGGGTTTATTCCCAAATACCTCACCAAAATAGGGGAAAGAACCATGGAAGTCCAGCCCATGTTCATTTCTTAACAAAATCTTAACTAATTATAAATAATAATCATATGATAATATCGGAGATAATTTGACTGATTATCAACAATCTCTTTTAATATCGGGTTTCAATTGGCATATTTACTCTTTAATAAATTTAACACTTGAAATGCCTGCATCCCTCACAAAAAAGAAGAAAACAACCCCTAATAAGAAGAGCCTCAAGACTCAAATAGAGATAAAAGGGGCCAATGGCAATAATCTCAAGAATGTAGATCTCATCATACCCAAGAATAAGCTTGTTGTATTTACTGGTGTTTCGGGCTCTGGAAAGTCTACCATCACTATGGATACGCTCTATGCGGAAGGGCAAAGACGGTATGTCGAGAGTCTATCTTCATACGCACGTCAGTTTTTGATGCGCATGAAAAAACCTGAGGTAGATTATATAAAGGGTATCTGTCCAGCGATTGCCATCGAGCAGCGGGTAAGTACCCGAAATGCTAGATCGACGGTAGGGACCTTGACGGAGATTTATGACTTCTTGCGCTTGCTCTATGCGCGGATAGGAAAAACCTACTCCCCTGTCTCTGGCAAGGAAGTCAAAAGACATCAAGTGAGTGATGTGGTGGATTATATTTTTTCTTTCAAGGCTGGCACCAAGGTGCAGTTGTTTATCCCCCTTTCTCAAAAATATAAAGATAGAACCCTACAGACGGAACTCAACCTCCTATTGCAAAAAGGGTATTCTAGGCTACAGTACAAGAAGAAACTGGTACAAATCGAAGATGTGGTTGAGCAGAACATCCTGGATATAGATAAGAGTGTTGACTTCCATAAGAAGAAAAAGATAAGGATCCTGATTGACCGTTTTGTCGTCACTAAAGACGATGAGGAGAACTTCAAGCGTATTGCGGATTCTATCCAAACTGCATTCTACGAAGCGGATGGCGAGTGCTATGTGGACATTATGGAGAAGGAGGAGAAATACTTTAACAACAAGTTTGAACTAGACGGTATCACCTTTGTGGAGCCGACGCCGCAGTTGTTTAATTTTAATAATTCATATGGTGCTTGCCCAAAGTGCGAGGGCTATGGTCGGGTCATGGGCATCGATGAAGATAAGGTCGTGCCTATCCCAAGTAAGTCGGTGTATGAGGGTGCCATCGCTTGCTGGAAAGGCGAAAAGTATGGAGAGTGGCTCAAGCAGTTGTTGCGTCAGGCACATAAGTTTGACTTCCCTGTGCATACGCCGTATCAAGAATTGTCTAAAAAAGATAGACGACTGCTGTGGGCTGGTAACGATCACTTCTGGGGCATCGATGCCTTCTTCGCTGAGCTACAAGAAAAAATATACAAGATTCAAAATAGAGTCATGCTCGCGCGATATCGAGGACGTACCCGATGCAATGTGTGCGACGGTGGGCGGCTGCGTGAGGAGGCGACCTACATCAAAATCGATGGTGTAGATTTGACTCAATTGGTCAATCAGCCTATCGGTGATTTGAGTGTACATTTCTCCAAAATGAAACTCAATAAAAACGACAAGCATATTGCGAAGCGTTTGTTGCTAGAGGTGAACACGCGACTTGATTTTATGATCAATGTGGGATTGAGATATCTCACTTTGGATCGCCTCTCTTCTACCCTCAGTGGTGGAGAAACACAACGTATCAATCTAACTAGGACCCTAGGTAGTAATCTGACTAGCTCGATGTATATCTTGGATGAACCGAGTGTCGGTTTGCACCCTAGAGATTCTGCCCGCTTGGTAAAGGTACTTGAGGAGCTGCGTGATTTAGGCAACACAGTAATCGTCGTAGAGCACGAGGAGGATATCATCAAGGCGGCGGACTATCTGATAGACATAGGTCCTGCTGCGGGGGTGCATGGTGGCGAGGTTGTTTTTGCTGGACCTTACAAAGACATCTACAAAGACGCTAAGCAAAGCCTTACTACGCAGTACATGAATGGCAAGATGCGTATTCCTGTCCCAACAGACAGACGCAATTGGTCCAACTCCATCAAGATATTGGGCGCTAGTGAAAACAACTTGAAAAATATTGATGTTACTTTCCCTCTAAATGCACTGACGGTCATCACTGGTGTTTCTGGTTCTGGTAAAACGACATTGATCAAGCAAATCTTTTATCCTGCTATGCAAAAAGCTTTGGGTGCTCCCTATGCGGTATCGCCTGGTGCGCATAGAGCTATAGAGGGAGACATAAAACGTATCGATGTAGTAGAGATGATCAACCAATCCGCGATTGGGAAGTCATCACGATCTAATCCAGCTACTTATGTAAAAGCATATGACAGCATCCGTTCTCTGTTTACCAACCAACAGCTGTCCAAAATAAGAGGCTACAAACCGAAGCACTTTTCTTTTAATGTAGAAGGGGGTCGTTGTGAAACTTGTAGTGGGGACGGCGAGCAAGTAATCGAGATGCAGTTCCTTGCCGATATAAAATTGGAATGTGAAGAGTGCAAAGGAAAGCGCTTTAAGAGAGAAATTCTAGAAGTAAAATTTAAGGATAAGAATATCGATGATGTGCTCAACCTTAGTGTTGATGAGGCGCTCGTGTTCTTCGAGCATCAAAAGGATATTGTGAGCAAGATTCAGGCGCTATCCGACGTAGGTCTTGGCTACGTAAAGTTGGGTCAAGCATCAAGTACTTTGAGTGGTGGCGAGTCGCAGCGTATCAAACTTGCTTCTTTCTTGTCTAAGGATAGAAGCAAGGATAAGATCTTTTTCATCTTTGATGAGCCAACAACCGGATTGCATTTTCATGATATCAGAAAGTTATTGGAGGCCTTGAATGCGCTTGTCGAAAAGGGGCACACGGTACTTGTGGTCGAGCATAATATGGAGGTGATTAAGTGTGCCGATTATATTATTGACCTTGGACCTGAGGGTGGTGAGGAAGGAGGCGATCTGCTTTTCCAAGGTACGCCTGAGGATTTAATTAAAGAAAAGCGCTCTTATACCGGTAAGTTTTTGAAGGAGAAGATTTGAAAATAGTTATGAATTATGAATGTGAGGAAAAGCAAGGGGCATAAATAATGAATCTTCTTTATTTTGTGCTAAGTACAATCCATAAGACTTACCACATGTGTGCGAAACCACCTAAGTCCACTATAAGCATCTTACATTGGTACAAGACACCATAGAAAACTCTCCCGAGGGGCGGGACAAGTAGTGGTGGTTTCGCCAGCGATAGCTTATGTGATAATAATCGAGAAGCAAAAAGTGGTTAAGAAATAATTTAGGGCAAAGAGTAGTGAATTTATTTTCAGAACACCCCTAAAATGCAATGTGCAATGAATCAATTTTCAATGTGCAATATTGATAAGGTGCTAGGTACTAGCCACCAGTTGCTATTTACTTGCCGCTATTTTTCAGACACTCTTTTTAAAAAATTTCGTACTATTAGGTATTCTTAAAAAATGAAAGAGATGAAAAAAATCACTGCGCTATACCTATTGGCTTTTGCAAGCATAATGAGTCTCTCCTGTACTGTAAAAACAGTCGAGCAAAGCACCGCTACTATCGTAGAAAAAAGAGCGAGTACAAGCACCCCGCCTTTTCAAATCTTTTTTGTGCGTCATGCAGAAAAGTCAAAAAATGACCCTCGAGATCCAGACCTTAATGAAGCAGGCCACGCACGTGCCGCGCAACTCCAATATCACTTAGCAGAAGCAGGGATCACTAAAATATATAGCACAGAATATAAACGTACCCAACAAACAGTCGCACCACTGGCAGAAGCATTGGGAATAGAAGTATTGACGTATGCCACGGATTTGACGGCTATCACCGAAGCACTTCGATCCTCTACGGATGGGAACATTCTTGTGGTCGGACATTCGAATACAACCCCTAAATTGATAAGCAAATTACTCGGAGAAGAGACGTATGAGAAACTAGATGAATCTATATACAACAAATTATTTGTACTCATCAAAAGTGGAGATCAATTTAGTGCGACGACTCTTCAATATTGATAATACCTATAGCACAACCAATATGAATAGTAAAGAAGAACACATTCAATTTTCACCCTTCATAGTAGGCGCCATGCGACTCGGAGACTGGGGCGCACAAATGAATAGCCATGCATTAGAAAAATTTATAGATGGCTGCTTAGACATGGGACTTGCAGATTTTGACCATGCCGATATCTATGGACACTATACAGAAGAAGCTCGATTTGGCGATGTTCTCAAAAGACGCCCCGACCTCAAATCCAAAATTCAAATCACCACCAAATGTGGGATTAAGCTGATAACTCCCAATCGGCCGACCCATAGCATAAAATCTTACGATGCTACTCGTGAGCATATCATACAATCAGCAGAAAACTCACTACTAGCATTAGGGGTAGAGGCGATAGACCTATTGCTTATCCATAGGCCAGACTACCTCATGGATGCATCAGAAATAGCAACTGCTTTTTCAGATCTGAAAAAAGCTGGAAAAGTGAAGCACTTTGGCGTTTCTAATTTTACGCCCTCCCAATTTGAACTACTAAACTCTTTTACTCCCCTAGTAACCAATCAAGTGGAGATATCCGTTTTACGTAGAAATGCTTTTGAGGATGGCACTTTAGATCAGTGTCAAAAATATAATATTCAACCCACTGCTTGGTCTCCACTAGGCGGTGGGGCAATATTTGAGGATACCAAGGATGAATCCATAATCCGTATTCAAAAAGTATTGCTAGAATTGGCTGAGAAACATAAGGCTTCTGCCGACCAATTACTTTTTGCTTGGCTACTCAAGCATCCTAGTAGCATAGTCCCGGTACTAGGTACTACAAAAATAGCGCGGGTAAAAGCGGCCGTAGAAGCCAAACAAATCGTATTGAGTCACGAAGAATGGTATCAAATATGGGAAGCTGCACTCGGTACTGAAGTAGCATAAATATGTAGATTTGTAGTCATGACAATTAGGAATATAGATATAAGATCGAGACATCTGGAAGGTGCTGAAGTAGCATGGTTCGCCCCCATATGCAATGGCGATGACGCCCTGCTAGGCCGACATGATATTCGCTATAAAAGCGACTGGGCCAATACCTCTAATGTATTGCTGACGGCAGATAGATTGGGCTATCGCAACATCTTATGCCCATCCAGTTATCAAGTCGGGCAAGACACCCTTACCTTTGCCTCTGCAGTGGCACCGCTGACTTCAAATATCAATATCCTAGCTGCTATCAGATGTGGTGAAGTCCATCCACCAATGTTGGGCAGAGCATTAGCCACGCTTGACCATATCCTCAAAGGGAGATTGATCCTCAATATCATTTCCTCAGATCTGCCTGGCACTCAACTTGACTCTTCCCAACGCTATTTGCGATCTCGTGAGGTCATCAGTATACTTAAGCAAGGCTGGACCCAAGACTACATAGACTTTAAAGGAGAATTTTATAATATCCAGTTGGACAATACCAAGCCCATGCAAACCTATCAACAAAATGGAGGACCACTCCTTTATTTTGGTGGGTATTCCCCTGCTGCGGTGGATCTTTGTGCGGAGCATTGCGATATGTATCTGATGTGGCCAGAGACCAAGGAACGCCTCCGTGAACTCATGTACAATATGAGTAGCAAAGCAAAAGGATATCAACGGAAGGTAGATTTTGGATTGCGTATACACGTCATCGTAAGAGAAACAGAAGCCGAGGCTAAGGCTGCAGCTAAACAACTCATGAGCTATATAGAAAAAGATGAAGCCAAGGGGAAAGAGATTCGCGAACGCGCATTGGATGCCAAATCTTATGGGGTATCTCGTCAAGCAGAAATGAGAGCACAAGCAGATCTAGACGGCTTCATAGAACCTCATCTTTGGACAGGTATAGGCAAAGCTAGGTCTGGCTGTGGGGCAGCTATCGTAGGCAACCCCGATCAAGTATTAGCTACCATAAAAGAGTATATGGATATGGGCATTAGAGGCTTTATTTTTTCCGGATATCCTCATTTGGATGAATGTAAATTATTCGCTAACTATGTGCTTCCAAAAATCAAAACATTTTCAATGCCCGAAGTACAAGGAAGAATACCGCTCGACAATCCGATGAGTCCTTTAGCGGGCGGCATGAGAAATTAAATATTTGCAAAGCGGTGCTTGACTTATCCATAGTACTAATATACTTCGTCGTTATTTTTATGCTCGCCCTGAGTGGCCGTCTGAAAAAAGATGTCTCTGTAGAAGCATATTTTTTGAGTTCGAGAAACTTGACATGGCCCTCTATCGCGCTGTCTACTATAGCCACCAATATCCAAGGGTATCAATTTTTAGGCATGATGGGCTCGGCTTATTTGTATGGTATCGCTCAAGCTAGTCTGGAAATAAATGCGGTGCAAGGCATATTTCTAGCCGCTTTCATTTTTGTTCCCATGTATTTGCGGGAAAAAATAATCACCATCACCCAATTTATCCAAAAGCATATAGGTAGGACGACGGGTCTTGTTTATTCCATAGCTAGTATCATCTTATTTTCCACTATCACATTAGGGGCTGCACTATTTTGGGGAGCCTATGCGGCCGATATTGTATTTGCAGAGTACTTAAGTATTATAAGCGATGATAGAATCACCAGGATTAGTATCCTCATATTGCTATTGGGTGTCTTTTCTGCTACCTACACCTATCTTGGAGGTTTGCAAGCAGTGGTCAAAACTGATGTTTTACAATTTGGTATCTTATTATTTGGCGGTATAGCGATCTTATTGACCTCCATCAATTTGCTGGGAGGCTGGAGAGAATTGTACGTTGCCGCACCCGACCATATGCACCTCTACCTGCCTGCTGATCACGAAAAATTGCCGTGGACACATATGTTTGGGCTTTTCTTTTTGAACATCAATTATTGGTGCGCTAACCAAACGGTGATGCAACGATCGCTAGCAGCCAAAAATCTCAAGCATGCACAAATGGGACTCTTGGCTGGAGGGGCTCTAAAATACTTAATGGCTCTCGTAATCATAGTGCCGGGAGTAGCACTATACGGTATCTTAGGAGAGGCTGGTCTTTCTGATCCGGATATGGCCTTTCCGTATCTTGTTCAGAATTTTCTACCCATTGGTTTGAAGGGAGTGATTTTATGTGCATTGTTTGCCTCAATAATGAGTACGGTAGATTCTACCTTCAACTCCATCGCTACCCTGTGGTCTATCGATATCTACAAGGGGTATCTCAAAAAAGAGGCTACCGATCAACAGATCGTCCAGACTGGCAAAAATACAATTCTTGTCACCCTAGTTACAGGGATTATCATGGGGCTAGTACTTCTGTATATCAAATTTGAAAATCCGGAAGCTGCCTTCACACATACTCTTAACGAACTTCGATACTATATTAATTGTGGCATAGTGGTACTGATTTGTTCTGCCGCTTTTCTAGTGGCACCTAATAAAAAAGCCGCGCTCATAGGATTTTTATTGACGATCCCACTGCATCTATCGATCATCTATTTCTTCCCAGAAATGAATTATTTTGTTCGCGCTGGTTTTGTAATTGTTATCGCTTTATTGTTTGTGATTATATTCAGCTTCAATAAAGGATTTAAGGGACTAAGCGACTTATTTCATTTTGAATCTACAAATATTCTTGCCCTAGGCTTGGGTCTGTTGGCGTCCTTGGTGTTTTTGCATATCCTATTCATGTAGGTACGCTATCTGTATTCAGCAAAAATTATCAAACTAAAAATAGAGATGTTCAAAATATCATATTTCGTTTAGACAAAACATTCTACATCTCAAGATCTCTAAATGATAACACCATTTTTAATATTATTCCTATAAAAAAGGGGGGATTCTTAGACTCAATTTGTCATGATTTTTAAAAGAAAATCACGCCAAATTGGTTCTTGC
>CAKZVJ010000033.1 GCA_937923345.1 uncultured Saprospiraceae bacterium | reverse complement strand
ATGGGCTATTTTGGATGAGATTTTTTATTCTCGAAATTTAGTGATGCCTGAGCATCAGTGGATTGAGAAAATGAAAAATATCGCCAAAAGAGTCATTTTATGGTTTCGTGACTTTTCGGAGCGGACTCACCATTTATAATTTATAATTACTTTTCACCATTATTTCTTATACTTCTTCTTGCTCTTTTTCTTATGAATACGGCGATCCTTTTTATCGGGAAATGGATTAGAAGGTTCAACCACGACATCTACGCCTTTATATTCTGAGCCCTTAAAACCCTTAGGCAATTTTTTAGCATGCCTCTCCTCCACTTCAAAAAATGAAAATGACTTTTGGATGTCTATCTTACCTACCTCGACACTATCATTAGGCATATTCTCATTGATGAGATTAAGGAGTGTCTTTGGATTAAATTTGTGTTTACTACCTAGATTGATAAAAAAGCGAGACCAGTCTTGACTTACTTTGCGCTCATGTCTATCGAAGTCTTCAGAGCGATCACGACGGTAGCCGCCCTCTTCTCTATCACGCCCTCTATCTCTACCTCTATCACGTCCACGATCTCTATCTCTTCCACGATCACGATCACGGCCTCTGTCTCGCCCACGTCCACGATCTCTATCGCGACCTCTTCCGCCTCGGTCATTATCACGTCCACTATCTCTACTACCTGGTGCGATGTTGATGTCTTTAGCGCCCTTGTAGTCTTTCAATACCCGCTCAAATTCGGTAGCTACAAATCGCTCTATTAGTTCCTCTTTAGATAGATCTTCTAGCTGTGCTACTATTTCAGGGAGATAGTGAGACAGTTGCTTTTCGTTAAATGTTGCCTCTTTTAGCCTCTTGACCAGTGTCATGAGTTGCGCCTTGGTGATGTCCTCACCACTAGGCACCTTCGCATATTCTATCGGCTTTTTGATAAAGCTCTCCAGCCTACGCAATTTACTTTTCTCACGACTATGTATGATGATGTATGACAATCCGTGATTGCCCGCACGTCCAGTACGACCAGAGCGGTGTACATAGGTTTCATTATCATCCGGTAGATTATAGTTGATGACGTGTGTCAGGTCATTCACATCGATACCCCTAGCAGCCACATCAGTAGCGACAAGCAGTTGCAGCGAACGACGTCTAAACTTGTTCATCACAAAATCACGTTGAGCTTGAGATAAATCACCATGAAGAGCATCTACATTATAGCCATCCTGTCCAAGCTTCTCTGCCACCTCCTTGGTTTCTCTTCTAGTTCTACAGAATATGATAGCATAGATATCCGGATGCACATCAGCGATACGACGCACCGCCAAATAGCGATCCCGCGCACTCACCATGAAGTAGGAGTGTGTGACATTAGTCGCTGTAGCATTCTTACTGATTACAGAAATCTCTGCTGCCTCACGCATATATTTTTTAGCAATCTGCTTTATCCCTTTCGGCATAGTCGCAGAAAACAAAACGGTCTGCTTATCATCTGGTGAAGAAGCTAGGATGTCGGTCAGGTCCTCTTGAAAACCCATAGACAGCATCTCATCCGCCTCATCCAGAACGACAAAACGTAGCCTGTCCAGCTTCAGTTTGCCACGATTGATAAGATCCAAGGTTCGACCTGGCGTACCCACTATGATTTGACTTCCCTTACGCAAAGACTTGATTTGATCACTTATCGCAGAACCACCATATACAGCAGTTATTCGGATATTGTCCAGATACTTCGCATAATTTTTCATATCCTTTGCGATCTGAAGACACAGTTCACGAGTCGGACTCAATATGATCATCTGGGGATACTCATCCCTTGCCTCTATCTTTTGGAGCAGCGGCAGCCCAAAAGTTGCCGTCTTACCCGTACCCGTTTGCGCCACGGCGATGAGGTCTTGATTGGATTCCATCAGATGTTCAATTCCCCTGTCTTGGATTGGCGTAGGCTCTACAAAGCCAAGATCGCCAATCGCTTTAAGGATCTCATCCCTCAATCCCAATTCTTCAAATTTATTCATGGGCGCAAAGATACTATATATATGTATAGTGTGTTGGTTTTTATTTGGGGCCTCCTCGATGTAGTCTCCGGCCTTGCCTACGACTACACGAGTCGCGTGATCCGTTCCTACCCTGACCTGGCTACCGCCAGTATCAGGATACCACTACTCCCGCTAGTCCAGCTCGGTCCCCTCGACCCGCTTAGGCTGTACGCCACGCCATGAGCGTCTTGTTCAGGTATTTATAGCAAACCGTAGGTTGATAAATGTATACCTGTATTAGTTTGATAATCAAGGACGTGTGTACTTTTTTTTAAAATAAGCGTAAAAGACTACTGTACCTTGAATTTGAAACTCAAGCAACCACCACCGACTTCACATTCACAAATTCCATTATACCTTCCTTAGACAACTCCCTCCCAAATCCACTTTGCTTTACCCCACCAAAGGGCAGTCTAGGGTCAGACCGAACAAAATCATTGATGGCAACTGTCCCCGCCTGTAGCTGGCTGGCTGCTATTTGTTCTGCTTGTTGTATATCTTTAGAGAAAATGGCAGCCCCCAAACCAAAATCAGAATCATTAGCTACCCGAATGGCTTCTTCGGTTGAACCTACTTTTAGGATACTCACTACTGGTCCAAATATCTCATCATCATAGGCAGGCATTCCTTTCTCGACCTGAGTCAGTACCGTAATTGGATAGAAAGCACCTTTACGTTTTGGGATTTTTCCACCCAACTCCAGCTTTGCCCCTTTGGCTACACTTTCAGTGACTTGTTGATGTACTTCATCTCGGAGATCTACTCGCGCCATGGGTCCGATTTTCGTTTCTTTTTTACGTGGGTCGCCAACTTTATATTTCTTGAGTTCAGTCTTTACTAGTTGTAAGAATGGCTTATAAACAGATGCATCTACTATGATGCGCTTAGCACCAATACAGCTTTGCCCAGCATTGACCATTCTGCTTTCAACAGACTTTTTAGCTGCCAATTTCAAATCTGCATCAGCCAGTATAAGATACGCATCGTTGCCTCCTAACTCCAACAACGACTTTTTCAAGTGCTTTGCAGCTAGCGAGGCCACAGCCTTACCAGCTGGACCACTACCCGTCAAGCTTATCGCTTTGACTGCCTTATTTTTGATTACTTTTTTTACTTCTTTAGAAGATATAAGCAGTGCGGTAAACACCCCTTTAGGGAGACCTGCCTCCATGAATATTTCTTCAATAGCCAATGCGCAGCCTGGCACATTTGATGCGTGTTTCAAGATAGCTGTATTTCCCGCCATCAGAGTCGGAGCTGCAAATCGCATCACTTGCCAAAAAGGAAAATTCCAAGGCATCACCGCTAAGATGGCACCAAGGGGGTGATACGTCACATAGCTTTTTTGAGCCTCGGTTTCTATCCTCTTATTTTTCAAAAAAGAGGCTGCGTGCTTAGCGTAGTAGCGACAGACACGAGCACACTTTTCTATCTCAGCTACCCCCGCAGTAATTGGCTTACCCATTTCTTCTGCCATGAGCAATGCCAAGGGCTTCTTTCTCTTTATCAGCAATTCAGCGACCTTGTTCATGTATTTTGCTCTGGACTTTATGCTGACTTCTTTCCATTGCAGAAAAGCATGTTCAGCATCTTGTATGATCTCTTTTACTTGCTTGGGATAACAGGACTCATACTGTTTTATGATTTTCTCATCGTATGGATTGGTACTTGATATCGTCATTCTTTATCCTATTATATTTTGGAATCAAGATATGTAAATAATCCAGTTCAAAAAAAGGGCTCATCAAATAAATTGAAATTTTGCTTATCATTATGATATCTTACTATTCCAAATACAAACCAATGAGATCACTTTTATATTTAACCATCGCACTGATCATACTCTCCTGTTCTGGTCCATCAAGCACCAGTACAAATACAAAAGAGCACAAGAAAAATGAAGTACTCGTATTAGGTACGATCCACAGCGGTCATCTCAAGCACAGTGAGTTTGGTTTAGACGTACTCACTGACTTGATAAAGAAAATCAACCCTGATGTGATTCTTACAGAAATACCACCCGACCGTTTTGACGCCGCAGTCGAAGGATTTATGCGAGACGATACCATTTCAGAACCAAGAGTTATGCGCTTCCCAGAATATGTAGATGTTATCTTCCCGCTATCCAAAACCATGGACTTTGAGATGGTCCCCACCGCAGGTTGGACAAAAGAAATGGCAGATCAAAGAAGTCTACAACTCAAAGCAATATCACAAGACAGCACACGAGCAATAGATTGGGAGATATTTACGGAGGCTGGAGCAAAGTCCGATTCATTGATGAAAGCTAGCGGAAGACAATATGACCCATACTGGATCAACTCTGATGAATACGATAAAATCGCAGAAATAGAACTCGGTACCTACAACGATTTATTCAATGAGGAGCTAGGACCAGGCGGCTGGGACAATATCAACGAATCCCACTTTGGCCACATTGCAGATGCCCTAGAGAAATACAACGATCAAGGAAAACGCATCTTGATTACCTACGGCGCTGGACACAAAGGCTGGTTCCTAAGAGCCCTGAAGAAAAGAGACGATGTGAAAATTATTTCTTTGATCGAGGCAGTAGGAGAGTAGGATTGTGATATTTTAGTAGTGAAATATTTATTTTCTTATATTGCTTGAAATCTAACTTGAAAACAAAAAAAATCAAGCCATTTTGACTTTTATGAGAGTACGAGCCATTTTTATTTTTATCTATGCCTTATTGTTGATATTTTCTCTTTCCTGTGAAAATAACAAAAAGGCACGCCCTATATTCTCTAATGCGCAAGAGCATTATTTAACAAACGAAGAAATAACAGTCCTTCTCCCAAAGGATTTTAAAAGATCCTCAAGATACCGATTGAATGAAGATATGCCTCTATTAAAAAGAGACAGCGCTCGTTTAAGATATATAGAAGATGAACTCAGGGCTCTAGAATTTGAAGATAGAGACATCGATGTATTTGTAGATACCACATTTGATTATAGATTTATTATCATCCTCAATACGGAAAGATTATCTTTTAGGAGAGAAGACATTGCTATTATAAGAACTTCAGTTAATAAGAAACATGAATCTCAGAACTACCATAATACATCAATTAGCATAGGAGACACAAAAGCAACAATCAATAATAATGGCTCTCTAACTATGGCGCGTCTCACTACACCAGTCTATCATAAATTTTTTAATAGTCAAACCTACAATACAACCTATTTTCTAACAGGTGCATATCAAACCTTGATATTGTATGAATTTTCAGAATCGGAGGATAGAATTGAAAATTATCTATGGGCTAGTAAAGTGTAGGATATAGTATCAGCTACATATCCCTAAGAAAATATGGAAACCTAAATAGTATTGTTCTGTACCTATGTTCATACTCCTAAATTATATCGCCATCAATGCTCAAGACGTAAATGAATCCTTTACGCTAAGAGTGACTCCTGATCATATTTGGAGACTAAAGTTCTACAGTACCAAACAGTACGAATATTACAAGCAAAACTTGATCGGCGATACGTATACCATCATAGAAAAAGGAACCTATCAAAAAAATAAACATAAGCTTACCCTAAGTAGGCTAGAGCAATCTGACTCTAATGAAGAGCGTATCCCAAAAGTTCTATACTATTCTAGAATGTCTAAAAGAACCTTCGAAAGTCTAGAATCAAAACCCTTTGCCTACACGCTTAAAAATTATGTACTGTGGAAACGCTATCATATCTTGAAATTTTAAATTACCATTGTGATAGTAAAATAACGTAAGAGGCATATTTCAATATAGAATAGGAAGATTCTAGAAGTGACAATTCAAAATAGAGTCGCAATATATAATCTCATTGTATTTTCTCCTTTAAATCGAGGTGTACTATTTGGGGATGTTCAGAAGTAAGAGAAGAACCCCGGAGAGCTTGCCCCGATTTTTTTCGGTGGGTGGTCATATTAAAGCCCAGGGTGACAACCCTGGGTTATTAGCGAGGCAAGAACCAATTTGGCGTGATTTTCTTTTAAAAATCATGACAAATTGAGTCTAAGAATCACCCGGTTTTTAAAGTAATAATATGTAAAAGGGCGTAATCATTTAGAGATTTTAAGATGCAAAAAGTTTAATCTCAACGAAATATGATATTGCTGAACATTCCTATTTAATAATAAAGGGTGTAGGATATGAAGTAGTGACTATTAATTTCAATATCAAAATTATAGAAAAATAAACTATTTCTTTGAGGAGTGTATCGCGTTGCATTATGTTAATTGGCGTATTCTGTATATATTTTCATTTTATTTAGTAGCAATAAAAATATAAAAGGGCTACTAAACATATGCTAGTAGCCCTTTTTGAACAGTAAAATAAAATGTATTTATTCTACGATTACTCTCTCAGTGCGATGTGTCCCATTTGTAGTTACAAAATTAAAAAAGTAAACACCAGTTTCAGTTAATTCTATCTTCGAGTTCGGCGATAAAATCTTTTGAACTTTGACTTCTCTTCCTAATATGTCTATAACACGTAAGTTGCCGTTAATGAAAGCGTCCTCTACATCCATGTAAATGATGCCAGAAGAAGGATTAGGGGATAGCTGCACTTCAGCTAATTCTATTTCAGCAACACTTACAGTATTGTTGTTGAAATTGGCTTTTGCCGCATCATCATTTAGATTTTCATCACCTACGGCGTTTATTACTGCAATTACTTCATTGTCGGTGCCGAAGTCAAAGCCAGAAATATTGCTAAACGAAATGGTCTGACTTTCACCAGCTGCTATACTCGTAGCTACGGTTTGTTCGGAGATGAATTCTTCGTTCACCCAGTACGAAATGTTGAAGTTGCTCATATCTATGTTTCCTGTGTTTGAGATAGTGAAGTCCAAGGATTCAATAGCAGGATTATTAATATCACCATTCGATACAATGTTAATATTATCTGCTTTAAGATTACGATAGTCTACAAATCTATTTTTCGAGGTTTCTACGAAGTAAGAAAATATACGGTAATGGGGCTCTGTATGGCCCGCATTATTGTAGCCCGTGTTTAGTAAGTTCGTATAATCTTCTAATACATAATCTATATTTAAGTTTTCACCAGCAGCCACAACACCAGTAGTATTCACAATAAATGGTTCTACTGCTTGACCCGGACACCATCCAGCTCTACTAAACAGCCAAGTGCCAAGTTGATTGGCACATTCGTTTTGTGGGCAATCTGTTTTCCAAAGTTTATGTGGAGCAAAGTTTTGACCATTCAGGTAAAAAGTATGTGTTCTATCAGAAAATTCAGCAGCGTTATCTGTATTTCCTTGTCCATGACCTGACATAGTCATTCGGATATGATTACTTTCAGTATTTTTATTCAAAGAAATACTTTGTTCCTCTAAATCATGAGAGATTGCAGGATCTCCGTAGACCAGGTAATTATTTTCCCAAAGCGGGGTGAAAATGTTGTAACTAGGTTCATCACCGCGTACGTATTCTAGCTCTACAGTTGTAAGCCAACCAGATGGTCCCCATACTTGTACAAATGACTGGAATGTAACATTTCCTCTTAATATAGATTTAAAATCAGTAACATCTACTGTCCAGTTACCACAACCGATACCGAATGGAGTTACAAATCTGGCAATCTCATGAGATCCTTGATCTGTATTCACAGATATTTTTGCAGGTTGATCCCAAGGGTCACAACCCGTACTTGGACATTCAACAGAGATGTGCAGCAGAAGCTGCTCGTAGTCTTCTGTGTTTTCTGGAAGATTCATTATAGTAAATTGAGTTTGTCCAGCATCAGAAAAATTAAATTGTGTTCTATCCAGAATGGTAACCATGTTTTCGTTATCCGATTTTTTATAATCGACGACGTGAGAATCATTCAGAGCATTACCATCATTTGGATGCATGGTACTTAATGAAAGAGAAGTACTTTCACTGTCAGATAGATCGATGATTTGGTCAAAGATGACTTCAACAACTTCTCCTGGTTGAATTGTAATATTAAAATTTTGAGTAAAAGCTACGGTTTCATCTATTGAAACCTGTACAGGGATATTGCTTATTTCTTCCAGTCCAAAATTTTGTATTTCCGCACGAATTTTTACCGGTTTTTGAAAAATGGATACTACATCTGGGGCAGAAATGTTCACAATACCAATATCTTCTCCTGGTATGGAAAATCCTTCAACCCAGCTAGAGTTATTTAGATTTATAAGGTTCGCATTGCAGTTACTATCACTTAGATTAGCGCTTGTGTTGCCACTTCCTTCATTCATAGGGAGGTAAGCTACAAGCCCAGGTTCATTTCCATTAAACTCAGTTGTTTGATTATCTATCAACTCTTGAGCTGTTCTCGCTACATTCCAAATTCTTATTTCATCTAAAAAGCCATCCCAATCCCGACCTGGAAAGCCAGCGGATTCACCTATTTTTAGGATTCCAGTGTTGTGGTTTGGTTCACCAGTAATTGTACTGCTTGCAGCAAGTTGTCCATTAATAAAAAGTCGTACAGAAGACCCTTCTTTTACTGCAGCAACATGGTACCACTGATCTTCATTCATAAATGGTTCTGTTTTTAATTCTGGCCAAGAACCATTTCCTAGGGCAAAACTTAATGTTCCTTCCTTTCCAGCACGGAGCACGAAGCCTGTAGTTGTAGAATTTTGATAATCTTTTGATATGATGGTGCCTTGCCAAGATTCGGCTTTCCAATTTACTGCATATATCCAAGCTTCTACCGTGAAGTTTGAACCCACATTGAAATCCTCACTGTGGCAAAGTTGAATTTCACTATTTGTGCCACTAATTTGTATACCATAATTTTGGGCTGAGCAAAGTATGGATATAAAAGAAAATAATAATAAGTATAATAATTTATTCATACGTTCTGTTTCATTGGTTTGAAAATCATATATTATTCCGAATATAGCATTTTTTTGAATTAATAAATTTATAAACAAAGAAAAATACACGAATTTTGACCACAGATTACATTTCATAATTATTTAAATAGTCTCATTAATATCTAGTATGATTTAGGTGTTATCTACTCCTATCAAAATAAAGACTTTTTCTGTGAGGGGTAGTAAGCAGCCGACTGTAAGGAGGAGTCTACCGTTTTTTCACGGGAGACCGAAACGACAGTGAAGTGCTGGATGGCCCGACTCCGATGCAGCTTCGGCGAAATCGGAGACACAGCCGAAATCAATTATTAATTATCAATGTGCAATGTGTCAATTATCAATTTGCAATGGAATAATTATTAATTAGCTGTATTTTTTGCTTTAGCGGTACCAAGTATAAAGCAGTTTTTTAAACTCCACTCTCCACTCTCCACTCTCCACTCTCCACTAGAGCCTTACTGCAAGCCTCGGCAGGAGCCTCGGTTCACTCACTATTTTGATCCACTGGATCAAAATTGCTGCGCACCGCTCGATCACATCCTCTCCGGCATCTCAATCCCAACCAAATCCATCCCTTTCGCCAAAACCTTCCCAACCGTAGTCGCCAACACAATTCTGAAATTCTTCGCATCCTCAGACTCCGCCTTCATGATGCTCATGTCGTGATAAAATTTGTGGAATGTCTTGCCAAGCGCATAACAAAAAGCAGCCACCTCTGAAGGGTCATACTTAGCCGCCGCGCTCGCAATCACACTCGGGTAAGAAGACAGCAGCATGATCAAATTCTTCTCCACTGGAGCCAAGCTAGGGTAGGAGTAAGTAAGGGCAGCGCCATCTGGATTCGCCTTGCGCAAGATAGATTGAATACGCACA
Source organism: uncultured Saprospiraceae bacterium (assembly GCA_937923345.1). Taxonomy (GTDB): domain Bacteria; phylum Bacteroidota; class Bacteroidia; order Chitinophagales; family Saprospiraceae; genus JALZVN01. The sequence continues at coordinate 51,956 of CAKZVJ010000033.1, read as the reverse complement.
TAGGCATTCTGGATATAAGGCCCCGTGTCGCCCTGCATGTCTAACGACTCCTCCGGATTGAAAACCATCCGACGCGTAGGATTTACTTTTAGGATATAATACTTGAGGGCACCGAGTGCGATTCGGTGTACAATGTCCTCTTTCTCTTCCGCTGTCAAGACCTCGAGTTCGCCTCGTTCCGTGAGATTAGTGCGCGCTAGAGACTTCACCTCATTGACCAGGTCATCGGCATCTACCACGGTGCCTTCACGAGACTTCATGCGACCCGTCGGCAAGTCGACCATCCCATACGCCAGATGAAAAAGTCCATCCGCATAAGGTGCTTTCATGCGCTTTAGGATTTCGAATACCCCTTGGAAGTGTGCAATCTGTTCATCGCCCACCACATAGATCATCTTCTTCGCCGCGAAGTCATCCCAGCGCAACTGCGCTGTTCCCAAATCTTGAGACGTATAAGTAGAAGTCCCATCACTCTTGATGATGGTCTTCGTCGCCAAGCCAATATTTTCGAGATCTATCATGACTCGCTTATCCTCTTGTGTGAGGATGTTCTTTGCCAGCCCATCCGCTATCATGTCCTTGCCCAGCAAGTAGGTGTCGGACTCAAAATACAATTTTGTAAAGTCAACCCCCAGTGTCTTGTAAGTCTGATCAAAACCGCTCAGTACCCAGCCGTTCATCTTCTTCCATAGTGCACGCACCTCAGGGTCTTCCGCTTCCCAAGCGATAAGCATCGCCTTGGCCTCCGCACCGAGTGCACTGTGGGTATTGAAATAATCATTTTTATACTCCTTGATAAAGGCAGTCTTATCTAGGGCCTGGTATTTTTTCTCTCTGTTTTCGAAAGCCTCATCCGCAGCTGGTGTCGATTGCCAAGCCTCATACTCCTTAGAGAACTCACTAGCAAACTTCACATAGTATTTTCCTACAAAGTGATCGCCTTTCATGCCCGTAGATTCCGGCGTTTCACCATTACCAAATTTTTGCCAAGCCAACATCGATCTACATATAGCAATCCCGCGATCATTCACGATCTGCACTTTCTTGACCTCGTAGCCATCCGCCTGTAAAATTTTAGAAACCGACCAGCCCAATAGAATGTTTCTGATATGCCCTAAGTGAAGCGGCTTATTGGTATTTGGAGAAGAGAACTCTACGACTACCGTATCTTCCTTCTTTTCATTTTTTCCAAAGTCCGCATCCGCAGCGATATCTCCTAATACAGACAACCAGTAATCATCAGCCACACTCAAATTGAGAAAGCCCTTGATCACATTATAGCCACTGATATGAGGATGCGCCTCGACAAGCTTCGCCCCCAATTCTTCACCCACTTCCTCTGGCTTCTTACCCGCCATCTTGGTGAATGGAAAAACCACAATCGTGTAGTCCCCCTCCATATCTTTACGAGTAGCAGAGACATTGACCTTCGCCAAATCCAGTTTCGCACTATATAGATCATTTACCACCTCGACAGTTGCCGCCTGTATTTCACTTATTATATTACTCACTTCAATCTATCTTTAAAAAATAACTAAATTATAAATCCTTTATTAAGGTGCCGTAGGCGCTGCTAAGCCACTCTAGAAAATTTATAATTTATAATTCACAATTTATAATTCTCAAGAAATTTTTCATTTCTTGAGCTTCGCATATTCCTCATAAAAGTAAGGAATCGTCTCTATCCCACGATAGTAGTTAAACAAACCGTAGTGTTCATTTGGAGAGTGAATGTCATCGCTGTCCAGACCAAAACCCATCAACACTGTTTTTATGCCCAACACTTTTTCAAACAAAGAAACAATCGGAATGGACCCGCCACTACGCACTGGTATTGGATTCTTTTTGTACGTCGCCTTCATCGCGTTGTACGCCGCTTGATACTCCGGCGTATTGGTAGGCGTGACTGCAGGTTCGCCCCCATGATGCGGAGTGACCTTTACCTTTACCGACTTCGGCGCGATAGACTTGAAGTACTTCGTAAACAACTTCGTGATCTTATCGGGATCTTGATTCGGCACCAGACGCATCGAGATTTTCGCGTAGGCCTTTGATGGCAAAACCGTCTTGGCACCCTCACCAATATAGCCACCCCAGATACCATTGACATCTAGCGTTGGACGTATTGAAGCACGCTCCAACGTCGTGTAGCCTTTCTCCCCATGCACATCTTTCACATCCAATCCTCGCTTATATGCCGCCAAACTAAATGGTGCTTTATTCATTTCTGTACGCTCCTTTTTCGACACGCGCTCTACGTCATCATAGAATCCAGGAATCGATATCTTATTATTTTTATCCTGTAGCGAAGCAATCATCTTAGACAAAATATTGATAGGGTTCGCAACTGCACCACCATATAGCCCAGAGTGCAAGTCCTTCTTAGGACCCGTCACTTCCACCTCTAGATAACTCAATCCACGCAGACCGACCGTGATCGACGGCTGCTTATTGGAGATGACCCCCGTGTCCGATACGAGCACCACATCACAAGCCAGACGCTTTTTATTCGCACGACAGAAAACCCCAAGATTTTCCGAACCTACTTCCTCTTCGCCTTCTATCATAAATTTTACATTACACGGCAGCGCATCATTTGCCACCATCGCCTCAAACGCCTTGATATGCATAAACATCTGCCCCTTATCATCACAAGCACCGCGTGCAAAAATCGCCCCCTTCGGATGTATCTTCGTCTTCTTTATCACTGGCTCAAATGGCGGCGAGTCCCACAATTCGATCGGGTCCGCAGGCTGCACATCATAGTGCCCATACACGAGTACCGTCGGCAATTTCTTATCCACGATACGCTCCCCATACACAATCGGATGCCCCTTCGTCTTACACACTTCAACCTTCTTCGCACCCGCCTTTTTGAGAAAATCCGCAATCATCTTTGCCGTCTTCGCGACATCCTTTTTGTACGCCGGATCCGCACTCACCGAAGGCACCTTGAGTAGATCTATCAACTCTTCCAAATGCCTTTTCTCGTTATCTTTCAAATATTTCTTAAGTCCTTTCATGATGTCATTTTTTGTATGCGCAAAAGTACACAAATATGGTCGCTTAAAAGTACCTGTATCCTTATTTTTTGGGGGCTCCCATAGGAGTCGGCAGAAAAAGCCGACTCCTATGGGCAGGCTGTCCATGAGTCCGCTTCGCTTCCGTCCTACGCCTACCTATCGGCAAGGCTTGGACTGGCTCTGAAATAGAGCCATCATTCCCATCCTTAGCCCGCATCCGCTGCAATGCCAAAATTAAAAGTGGACATAAGATAAGTTTTCCCTAAATTTGAAAGTAGATATTAATTCACAATAGATCAAGAGTAGATTTTTTTCGAGCCAACATGAGCATAGCAATCTGTTTCAATCATAAAGATCCAAAACCCTGGGCTGCAGCCTTGAAGGCAAAGCTTCCAGAAGTAAACATTGAAGTGTACCCCGATATAAAAGACTACGATAAAATCTCTTTCATACTATGCTGGAAAGCAGACAAAGATTTATTTTCTCGATTCCCAAATTTGAAAGTGGTACAATCTGTAGGGGCATCTATAGATCATGTGCTCAATCATCAAACGCTAAACGAAGATATTGCTCTGTGCAGAATGGTAGACGATAAGCTATCTGAAGACATGTTCGAATATGTGTTGGTGGGGATCATGTCCCATTTGAAAAGGTTTGATGAATACAATCAATTTGAAAAAGACCAACAATGGCAACCTATTCCATACAAATCTATAGAGGAGGTATCTATAGGCATCTTAGGATTAGGTAAGATTGGTGCATACGTCGCTTTAAGATTAGCAGCTTTTGGATTCAAAGTAAAAGGTTGGTCGAGATCGCAAAAAGACATAGCGAAAGTTGCCTGCTATCATGGAGTTGATGGCCTTCACAAAACACTTCACTCAACGGATATTCTCATCAATATTTTACCCTTTACAGAGCAAACGGAAGATATCCTAAATACACAGAATTTACAACAATTAAATCAAGGCGCCTACCTGATTAATGTAGGAAGAGGGGAGCATCTCGTAGAAACCGATTTGTTAGATTTGTTGGAGAGTCAGCATTTATCAGGTGCCCTATTAGATGTTTTTAGAACAGAACCCTTGCCCAAAAATCATCCTTTTTGGACTCATGAAAAGATAAAAATAACACCGCACATCGCGGCGATTACCAATGTGGCCTCCGCCTCAGATCTCATTGTGAAAAACTATCGAAATTTTCAAAAAAGAGTGGAATTACTGAATGTGGTGGATATGGAGAATGGATATTGAAGAAATGTGATTTCAATTGGAATTAATGCTGGTTTTTAGATTCCACTCCGGAAACTAGCAGATTGAAAAAAATAGGCTATTTTGGATGAGATACATGGGGCCATTTTGAAGAAAGACAAATTCCATAAAATGAATAATTTTGAATGAGATTTTTGCTTTTGGAAATGAAGTGATGCACGAGCACGCCAACTAGTTGTCGCACAGGCTTCAGTGGATTGATAAAATGGGAAATATCATCAAAAGATCTATTTTGTGCTTTCATGACTTTTCGGAGCGGACAAATTAAAATTCATTTCTTTACCTTTATTCAATAATAGAATTTAGGCCTTATGTTACTACATACTTTACAAGCTTTATTTGAGAGAGATCTCAACCGACTAAAGAAAGAAATAGAACTATATCAAGACGAAGAAAGAATGTGGGCAATAGATAAAAGTATTGCCAATTCAGCAGGTAATCTATGCCTTCATTTGGTAGGAAATCTAAAGGCCTTTATTGGGGCTCAATTAGGGCATACGGGCTATATAAGAGACCGAAAGTTTGAATTTGCAGGCAAAAACGTACCCAAAGAAGATTTACTTAATGCTATTGTAGAAACTATAAAAGTGGTTAATTCTGCAATAGAAGGAATGGAGGAAGAAGACCTGAGCAAGGAGTTCCCAGTCAAAGTATTTGAAGAGAAAACAAGCATAGAATACATGCTAGTTCATTTATCAACGCATTTGAGCTACCATTTGGGGCAGGTCAACTACCATCGAAGGTTGTTGGATAGACCAAACAGTTGATTTCGATTAAAATAGTCAATTTCAAACAAATCTATGCTAATCAAGTTGGTAGTACCTTTTCAAAGTATACTTTTCATAATTGCACCCAATTACATCATTCCAAGAAGGATTTGATTATCTTTGACAGTATCACATCAATTATTACTATAAAACTAAAATTGTCAGACATGCATCAAACTGCTAAGGTATTTTTAACCCTTCTTTTTTCTTTTTCCATTTATTTACTCTGTGCTCAGTCCTTTGAAGGAACTATTACTTATAAGGTGACTATGGGCAACCCGAATCCAGAGGCGATGTCAGATGAAGATTGGAATACTATCATGAAGGAACAACTCGGGGAGCGAGGGTATATGGTTCAGAAATACTACTACAAAGGAAATAGGTATATGTCTGAAATCGATGCTGGTCAGCAATTGGGATATCAAGCTTATAACCATGAAGATAGTTTGATTTATAGCTGGGCTAAGGATACTGAAGAAGCAGTAACTCTAGATAGTCGTAAGCAAATGGATAAATTAACAGAGATATCAGAAGGAACTGGAGTAGAAACAATCGCTGGTATTGAATGCAAAAGTATCATCGTTAAGTCTGGATTTGGTACAATGACTTTATGGTATAATTCAGAACACTTACAAGTTGATCCCTCACTTTATAAGGGACATGTCTATGCCCACTTTGAACAAATTACTGATAAGATAGGATGTCTTCCGCTTATGATAAAACAAGAAGGCCTGATGGGTAAACTTACCTTAGAAGCGATGGAATTTAAGGCTGAACCAGTAGATGATGCTACATTCGAAATTCCTAGTTTTAAATCAGTTACACCAAATCCTGTGAACTAGGGATATTGAATGAATATAAGAAACCTCTATCAACCGCATTCATTGGATAAAAACAAAATATGGTATATAAGCAGGCCTCGGTCTTAGCGTGTCTTTCAGTATTAAAATTGATTCTATCTCAATTCAGAGGTTAATAGCGGTGCCATGAAAGTTTTTGAGTGTCTACGCCAAATAATTATCCGTAATGAATAGAAGAAAGTTTATGGGACGATCCTTTTGGAGTCTAGTGGGTCTGACAGGTTTGTATACTTGGCAAGTGGAACCTTTTTGGTTAGAGTTTGTACGTAAGCAAATGCCAGTCAAAAATCTTCCAGCGCATCTAGTAGGGAAGACATTGATGCAGATAAGCGATGTACATGTGGGGAATAGATTTGACTACGGATACATCATTGAGTCTTTCAAAGAGGCACAGAAGTACAACCCTGATTTTGTCGCTTACACAGGTGACTATGTTAGTTACGAAGGACCCGAGCAATACAATCAGTTAGCAGAAGTTCTTAAGCATACGGTGAAGGGCAAGCTGGCTACTGTAGGTGTGCTAGGAAATCATGATTATGGAGACAAGTGGAAAGAACAATCTGTTGCAAATAAAATTACATTCCAACTGCAAGATGCCGGAATTGATGTATTGAAAAATACCCAGAAGGAATATAATGGCCTAAATTTTATAGGATTTGATGATTATTGGGGCCCAAATTTTGCCCCACTAAAAGTGATGAATTACTACGATTCAAGTAAGTCTAATATTGTGCTATGCCATAATCCTGATGTATGTGATCTAATGGTATGGAAGGAGCATAAGGGCTGGATACTATCTGGGCATACTCATGGAGGACAATGTAAGCCTCCCTTTCTACCTGCTCCAATGCTACCCGTAAAAAATAAACGATATTCTGCAGGTGAGATAGCACTGAATGACGGCAGAACGCTTTATATCAATAGGGCGCTAGGGCATCTTCACCAAGTTCGATTTAATATGCGGCCTGAGATTACTATTTTTGAATTAGAGCAGGCATAAATATCCCTCTAATATTACTTTGGAGTTATCCAAATAAAGACTAAAAGTATTAACGCTTGCTGGATATACAAGCAATAGATATAGGTTCTGTAATTATTCTTTTACTTGTTATACTAACAATTCGATAAAAGGAAATTCGTGTCCAAAATCAGTCTCCTATTTAGGAATTATTTTTTTGAGTTGATCGAAGTTGTAAGAGTTGATGAATAGACTATATTATAATTTATCATACAAAAATAGAAGGTCTTTTGTTGTTGAAGTTTTTCGGGTGAGGGGTAGGAATGATGGGGTATTTTCACCCCAGTCCGAAGCTCGCCGGCAGGCAGCTGAAGGACCGTAGCGAAGCGAAGTCATGGATGACCCGACTCTGCTGTGGCACCCGTGTTGGGCGTGTTGGGCGTGGTGAAGGGTGATGCATCAGAGGCACCCCCAAACAAAAAAAATAAGATGCTAAAATACGTGCCCTAATAAATCTACCTCGCCCTCTGTCCATTTTTTATCGGACAACATTTTGACCATTAGGCAATCTTCCAAGGAACGGCGGGCGACACCAAGACTAACATCATTTTGAATCATTAGCCAGCGGCATTTGTTGGGCTGTTTGGTGAAGCCTAGTTTGAGATACAGAGGAAATAAATTGGTAAAAAGCAATAGGGCGTCTACGTCGTGTGACTTTGCTAAATCCTCCAACTCTGCGAGCATATTGGACGCACTGTGCTGATGTTGGTGTTCGGGATGTACACAAAGGTCTGTGATACCAAAAATCGAAAGGGTTTCTCCATCTAATTGAATGACTCTATGATCTACAGCCATATGTCCTATCAAGGATTTATCATCTAACATCAAGTATCTAAAGCTCGGAGTCTGGTGAAGAAAGTTTCTATTGTTAGGGTAGTCCTCAAAGGATAATGCGAGTAGTGACCTAATCTTTGCGTGTATAGCGGTGGTCAATTGAAATTCTTCTACTCGATGCAAAATCATGGGCGTATTAGTTTATATACTATATTGAGTTTTTTGGAGAAATAGTTTAGCGCTGCTCGTAAACATCGAGCCCAAAATTGTAAAACGTGAAAGCTAAAACATCTGCTGCTTCGTTTATTTTCTCTTCCGTGGATTTGCCATCCCCATGACCGGCGCTAATACCTACCCGAATCATAATGGGATCATCCCCGGTCTGTGCCTCTTGTAAGGCGGCCGTAAACTTGAATGAGTGAGCGGGCACGACCCTATCGTCGTGATCTGCAGTGGTCACTAAGGTTGCTGGGTACTCTTGTGGAGTGGCATTATGTACAGGGGAGTAGGCTTTCAAATAACGATACGCTTTCTCTTCTTTGACGGATCCATAATCGCTAGCCCATGCCCAACCTATCGTATATTGCTCATAGTGGAGCATGTCTAGGACGCCCACCGCTGGCAATGCCACCTTGAATAAATCAGGTCGCTGTGTCATACATGCGCCTATCAGTAGCCCTCCATTGGAGCGCCCGTAGGCGGCTAGTTTGTCAGAAGAGGTGTAGCCCTTTTCTATCAAATGCTCCGCTGCAGCAATAAAATCATCAAAAACATTTTGCTTGTTTTCTTTAGTGCCCGCTTTATGCCAATCGCTTCCAAATTCTCCACCGCCTCTAATATTGGCTACTGCAAAGATGCCATCGTTTTCCATCATGACGGGCGCCATAGAGAGCCGAGAGGTATTGAAACTTGGTAAAATGGAGATGTTAAATCCTCCGTATCCGTACAACATGGTAGGTCGTTGACCATCCATTTTTAAGCCTTTTTTGTGAGAAATAAACATAGGTATTTTAGTACCATCTTTGCTAGTGAATACTTCCTGCTTTGTAACATATTTGTCAGAGTCAAAATTGATTTTTGGAATTTTATATGGACTAATCTGACCGCTATCTATATCTAAAGTATAAATAGAAGTAGGCTGCGTGTAGGAAGCGAAGGAGAAAAAGGCTTGCTTTTCTTTTTTTGTACCAGACATAGATTGCACTGTGCCGATGCCAGGCAATTTTACTTCATGAATAAGTTTGCCCTCCGTATTGAATATCCTAATCTTGCTAGCAGCATTATGAATATAATTCAACACTAAATTGTTGCCATAAATTGACGCCGATGAAATGGCGTCTTCAGCCTCGTTGATCACCGTTTCCCAAATAGGGTTTTCAATGTTAGCTGTATTTATCTTGACGATTTTTTTATTTAATGCTCCTCCATTAGTTAGAAAGTAAAGGTCTTTATTCAGATGCCCGATGTATTCATAATCATGGTCGAAGGATTCTATGATAGGAGCAAAACCATGATCTTTGTTGGTTCTGATCGAAAGCGCGTTTCCACTGGTACTCTCCCAACTCTGTAATACTTGGATGCTGTCATCTTCGGAAGTGAAAATATTGAACCCACGGATAGGATTTGCTCTATCAAAATAGACGGTCTCATCATCTGAACTTTCCGTCCCTATTTTGTGAAAGTATACCATTTGATTTTGTGCTAAACTTGTTTTTTCTTGTCCTTTTTTAGGGGCTGGGTAGCGAGAATGATAAAAGCCATTGTCGGTCCAACTTACTTGAGAAAATTTAACCCACTCAATTTTGTCGGTGAGTTTTTTACCTGTTTCCAAATCAAGTACGTTCACTTCATGCCAATCAGAGCCACCAACAGATTTTTGATAAGCAAGGTATTTTCCATTAGGACTGAAATTTATCGCGCCCAGGGAGGCTGTGCCATCAGCCGAAAATGTATTTGGATCTAAGAGGACAATTGGCTCTCCTTCAAGTCCCTTTTGTTTGTAGAGCACGTCTTGATTTTGTAGACCATCATTTTTTAGGTAATAATAGTATTCTCCTACTTTGGTTGGGTTCTGGTATCGCTCGTAAGCCCAAAGTGATTTGAGTCTATTGTGAATAGCCTTACGCTGCGGAAGGTAACTCATATAGTCCCCACTCAAATCATTTTGAGACTTTACCCAAGCAACAGTTTCTTTACTGCGGTCATCTTCGAGCCACTTATATGGATCTGGTACTTTCTCTCCGTGAAACATGTCAAAAGCATCCAATTTGGTGGTGGTTGGGTAGGAGAATACTGATTTGTCCATTTTTTGACTAAAGTCTGTTTGGCAGCTAACTATAAAAGAGAATGTAAAGCAGAAAAGCAGTAGTTTGTTTATTGTTGTAGTAACCATTGAAAGGGGAAATTTTGAACACAAATAAAAGGGATACTATCCAATTATTGTTAAAAAAACAGGATAAACTTACATTTGTGTAAATTATTCGAACGATATATTATGTACATTAGCGTTATACCTTAGTATAATCTAGTTTACCTAAAGTACCGGTTTACATAAAACGCAATAAATTGAAACTAAACAGCTTACATAGTTCGCATAAATCCTGGATTTTGGCCCTGCTTTTCATGCTTGCAGGAACATCATATATGGCAGCGCAAACCATCAGTCAAAATCAGAATGGTGAGAAGATAGTGCTCTACGCCGATGGATCCTGGAGATACTTTGATGAGAATGATCCTGCTGATGTAGCCTTATTAAATACCGTTACAGAAAAGGCAAAGAAGCCCAAAGCGACCAAACCAAAAAAATCCTCAAAAGTAAAAAAGGATAAAGTGGCCAAGGTGAAGACAGGGAAGGTCAAAAAGGATAAGCCTAAGAAGAGTAAATCCTATGCTACCAATAAGCCCAAAAAGAAAAAGGATAAAAATGCATCCACTTCTATCACCTCAGGCCAAAACTACAAGCGAATAATTAACAAAGAAATTTTAAGCATTAGGGATAAACAAAGCATGGCTTTTGAGAAAGAAAGGATAGCCAATTTTGCTACTCAAAAATATGATAAAGAGCTTTCTCTGGCTAAGAAAAGAAAGCTCGACAAAAGTAAGTTGAATGCTCTGTCAGCAAAGCGCAAAGAGGCAAAGTTAAGACTCAAGCTAGCACGTGATCAAAATAAAGTTTTACTCAGACAACGTCGCGCTTATGAGTCAATTTTGAATAAAGATCCAGGTCTATACGCTAAGGCGTATACTAAATTGGCTAATAAGTATAACAAAGATTTTGAGTCAGTGCCTGTTATTGAGGAAGAGGCATATGTGATTTCGCAAACAAACAAGAAGTCAAGGTCTAATCAGAAAGTTTTTAAAGCTAAGAAATCTAAAAAAGGTAAGCAGGCAAAAATCACCTCGCCTCCGACTAAAGGCAAAGCTAAGCATAAATCTAATGGTGAGTATGCGGAAAGTAAGGCTAAAAAGGCACAGGCTTATCAAGTCTCTTACCCTAGTAGTAGGCCAGATGTGGAGAAGGCTTCAGTGCCAGATTGCAATATCGTTTTTGAGGGTAAAGACACCTTCAGCGGTAAAAGAAGAATTGACTTGGGAAAAAGTCCTTTTTTCTCTTTCACAAGTGATAAAATGAGATCTTATTTTGAGGAAGGAGATATGATTGAATGCGAAGCTTACATGAGTGCTGTAGCAGGTGGATATAAGTTTGTGTGTATAGAAGTAACTGTAGCATCAGAGACTGCGCAAAGAAGTTACGGAAGTATAGAAAAACAAGGTTTACTTTCATTAAAGCTAGTAGATGGGACTACTGTGAATCTGTATAACAATAAGACAGATTATGGTTTCTTAGATCCATTAAAAAAGGAAGTGTTGTACAAAGCGCAGTATCTCATACCAAATGAACATGTCAAGACTTTGTCTAAAGTAGATATTGATATGGTACGTTTAGTGTGGAGTACAGGCTATGAAGATTACACGATCTATGAAACTGATTTTTTAATAAACCAATTGAATTGCTTAGATAAATAATATGGCAGAATTAAGTGAAAGCGATAGCCTTCAAATGTTAGGATTGAAATTGCCTACTGATCCAAGATGGGTAAATTTGGCGGAAATGAAGCTGGAGGATGTACTGACCGATCATGCATACTGCGAACAGAAGGCAGCAACCAGCTGTATTACCTTGATCCAAAAAAATCCAGAGCGAGAGCGAATGGTCAGAGAGTTGGCACCCATCGTGACGGAGGAGTGGGGGCATTTTAGACAAGTACTTGCGGAGCTAGATAAGCGTGGACTCAAACTCGGTAAACAGCGTAAAGATGAGTACGTAAATAAGTTGCTTGATTTTCAACAAAAAGGGGGAGATCCAGAAGGTCGATTTATTGATCGCTTATTGATCAATGCGCTCATAGAAGCAAGATCGTGTGAACGCTTTAGACTACTTTCCTTGCATTTGGAAGAAGAGCGTATGCGAGAATTTTATCACAAATTTATGGTCTCAGAAGCCGGTCATTACCGTTTGTTTTTAGACTTGGCAAAAGAGTATGGCGGGGAAAAACGAGTACTGGCTAGATGGCAGGAGTTTTTGGACTACGAGGCAGAAATATTAAAAAACATAGAAATACGGGGCGACCGTATGCACTAAGCCATTTCTTTTGATTAAAAGGCATAAAAATATAAACCTGGTTGGAGGAGGAATCATATGCATGATTCTACTCTTTTCTTTTATGCCCCTCAGTCAAAAAGCGACTTACTTTCATACCGCAGAAGAGAGAGCCTATTTCGGTTTTATCACTAATCATGCTCCTGTTGACAGTGCCTTGATTTTTCCAGTTGGATCAGCCTGCGAGGGTTGTCATGGTAAAGATCCTATGGGCAATGCCTATATAGATAGGGATGGAAATGATGTCAACGTCTTTGATGATTGGCAGACGAGTATGATGGCTAATTCGGCCAAAGATCCTTTTTGGCGAGCGAAGGTAAGTCATGAGGTGGCCACCTTTCCACAGCACCAAGCTGCCACAGAAGACAAGTGTACTTCTTGTCACGCTCCACAGGGGCACTTTACGCATCATGTGCGAGGGCATGGTTTATACAGTATAGCCGATTTATTGATAGATACCGTCGGTCTCGACGGGGTGAGCTGTGGGGCTTGCCACCAGATGTCAGAGACAAATTTAGGCAGTCTTTTTTCAGGTGAACTTATTTATGATACCACCCGTGTCATGTATGGACCTTTTGAGTTTCCATTTGCTTCTCCTATGGCAGACTTTGTGGGCTTCACACCTGAGTTTAGCGAACACATCAACGATGAAGGGCTATGCGCAGGATGTCATACGCTAGTGACCAATAGCTACGATGTCCAAGGAAACGAAACGGATAATTTTTTTGCCGAGCAAGCTACTTATCATGAGTGGTTAAATTCCATTTACGCCAGGGGAGAAGAAAAGCGGACCTGTCAGTCTTGTCATCTTCCTCAGCTCAATGACTCCATCGTTATTTCTGCCAATTTTGCCTTCCTAGAAGGACGCACTCCTTTTGGGCTGCATGAGATGGTAGGCGGCAACGTTACTATGCTCAATCTGATGAAAGACAACAAAGAGGCCTTGGGCATTGATGCGGATGATGAGGCTTTTGAGGAGACTATTGCGGCTACTCGAGATATGTTGCAGCGAAGATCTTTAGACCTTGATGTATCCTTAGTAGAAGAAAGCGGAGACACGATTTCATTTGCCGCAAAAATTACAAACCTTGCCGGACATAAGTTTCCTTCTGGATATCCGAGTAGGAGAGCGGTATTACAGTTTGTGGTGGTGACGGAATCTGGCGATACTCTTTTCCGAAGTGGTGTATTTGATGATCAGTGGGAGGTGAATGATTTGGACTCAGAGTTTGAGCCTCATTATAATGTGATTGATGATGAGAGCCAAGTGCAGATTTACGAGTTTGTCACTGGTGATAGCGAAGGGAAATTCACGACCTTATTAGAGCAGGCTTTCGTAGGCCTAAAGGACAATAGGATTCCACCCCGTGGTTTTTTCAAAAATCATAGTACGTATGATACTGTTACTATTGTTGGAAACGCATTGCAAGATGAGGATTTTAATTTTGACCAGAACCTAGAGGGCGCAGGATCCGATATAGTTCATTATAAGATACCCCTCCAAAACTATTCTGGCATTGTCAATGTATATGCTTCTGTGTACTATCAACCCTTGCCTCCAAGATGGTTGCAACCGATGTTAGATTCGAATACGCCTGAGATTGCGTCCTTTAGATCTATGTTCGAGGCGAATGATAATGAACCCATACTCATGATGAGTGATACGATTGCCAACCTTTTTGTGAATGCGCTTGCGGCAGATGAACTGAGCGATACGCCGGTACGTATATATCCTAATCCAGCCACTCATGGAAAAATAGACATAGCAACAGAGAAGCAAATACAACAAGTTTCTTGCGCAGACAATTCAGGCCGTAGTGATATCTTACCTTTTCACAATGGCCAGTACCATTTGCCAGAAACGGCTGGCATGTACTATCTAAAAATTCTCTTTAAAGACGGAACTCAGATCACTAAGAAAGTATTGAGGCCTTAATTGAAACAAAGCATATAGGTTTTTCTGACGTTTGCCTAGATGATTATCCTAAAACTAAAAACCATGCAAAGACTATTGCTTGTTACTATCTTTTTAAGTATTTCAATTTATGCACTCGCACAAACTGATGAAGAAAAGATAAGCCAGTTTGTTCAGGACGGCATCTTCTATCATGACAAAAAAGAATACGATAAAGCTATTGCAGAGTATACCAAGGCGCTAAATATAGACCCTAAGTCTACCTTAGTACATTATGAATTAGCGCTAACCTATTCTGAAATACCAGATTATAAGAAAGCCCTTTCTCACGCCAACAAAGTACTGAAGCAAAGAGATCAACATTTGGTCGAAGCCTATATGGTGAAGGGAAATGTTTTGGATGAACAAGGCAAAACCAAAAAGTCAATAAAGCTTTTCAATAAGGCGCTCAAGGAAACCCAAGGCCACTATCTACTCAATTTTAATCTTGGCATCAACTACTTTAAACTAGGCCAATTAGATGAAGCGACTAATCAATTTATCGCTGCCATACAGCAAAATCAATTGCACAGTAGTAGCCACCTTTATTTGGCTTTGGCTCAAAAACGAAAAGAGGAAGTAGTCCAGTCCTTATTGCCTAATTATTACTTCCTCCTCTTGGAGCCAAAATCAGAACGCGCTGCGAATGCCTATAAATTGTTAACGGAGACCCTAAGTGGAGATGTTTCCGCTGACCCTATTGATGCGAATCAAATCAACATTCTCATTGATGGCAATGATGACAATCCTTATGCCTCTACTGAAATGATGATTGGTCTTTTATCGGCTGCCATGCGTACCACGGAGCAACAAGATATCCCCAAAGAAGTGTTGTTCATGACGAACTCACAGGCTATTTTGGGAAGTTTAGGTAGCCTAGAAATCCCTAGGCAAGACATCTGGACGGAGTTTTATATACCCTTTTTTGAGAAGCTTACTGCTAGCGATCACTTCGAGACCTTTTGCAACTATATTCTGCAAGGTGCCAACGCGAGCGCTGACAAATGGTGCTTAGAACACCCAGACGAAGTAGAGTCATTTTTTGATTGGTTAAATGAGAAATAGATGTTTTGTTGCTTGGCTATTTGTTTTGGCGCATTAACCCGTCATCCGCTTGTACTCCACTACCCATAAGTACATTCATGATAGTCGTCCTTAGTATTCGTTCATCCACTCATCCGTCAGGACTCCTTCATTCATAGTACTTCTGGTCAGCATCGTATCGCTTCTACCGGGTGCGCAATTTTAATTAGCACGAAGATATGTTTATTGATGCAATATAAATTTTATTATATTTTTTTAACAAAAATATAAACCTACCAGTCTATGTATAAGTTATTGATTATTTTCCTCCTTACTTTTTTAACATATAATATTATTAATGGGCAGGAAAACCCTGATGTTCCAAGCGGTTCACTTGACATAGAATTACTAGAGAATTTTAATTCGTTTTTTGATAAGATAATCAAAGTTAGAAATCACTTCTAAGCCTTCCGTAATTATATCGATTTCAAATACTAAATATCGCTAAAATTAATACCCCAAAACTCAAGCAAAGATATGCTGAGCGGCTCGTTTTTAAATATTGATCTAGAAGTAGGTATAATCCATAGATCCCTACTAAACCCAATCCACTTAAAACAAAATGACCAAAGTCGTTGGTCGGTAATGAAAACACCAAGTGGATTAATGCATTATTTATCCAGATAGCCGCATACAATACGAGGCCTACTACACTAGCCAAGCTACTCGATGCGACTTGTACCACAAAAAGCGCAATACCTAGACTTAGAATAAGGAAAGCAAAGGGCACGACAAAGAGCCCGGTCAGCATAAAGTTGATTGGAAGATGATGAAAGTAATACAAGCCAATGGGAAAGGTAGCCAACTGGGCTGCGATACCAACACTGGTGATTTGCCATAAGTAATCTGGAACCTTCCATTTAAAATCGAAGAGTGTATATATTCTTGGATGTAGGTAAACAATGCCAGTCACTGCAGTAAAGGATAGTTGAAAACCCACATCATAAAGTAGATAAGGATCGTAAAGGAGCAGCAGTAAGGCCGCTGCCGCCAAGGTATTATAGGTATTCCTAAATCGTCTGCTATAAAGAGAAATCGTAATGAATGAGAACATAATGGCTGCCCTGAGTACAGAAGGACTAGCTCCAGTTAAAAGGGCAAACAACCAGATGCACAATATGGTAAGTGCAATTTTCGCGAATACCCATACTTTTTTCCTCGTTTTAAAGAGATTTAAAATTTTAAATAATAAGGAGAAGATAATCCCAACATGCAAACCTGAAACTGCTAATACGTGCATTGCACCAACAGTGGCGAACTCATTTTTGAGTTCATCCGAGAGCAATTCTTTATTGCCTAGACATAATGCTGCACCAACTGCAAATTCATTTTCCGTTGGTAGATACTTCTCAAGTACCTTTAATAAATGCGCTCTTTGCTGTAAAATGAAATTATGGATCCCTTTTTTCTTTTCTATTAATTTCCAGTCGGAAACAAAAGCGTTGTGATGTATACCCTTATTCGCATAGTATTTTTTAAAATCAAATCCAGAAGCATGCATAGAGGAGGAGATTTCATTCAACTGGACATCAAGCCATATTTTATCTCCATAGTTTAGTTGCTTACTCTCTTTGTCAATGGGGAGAAAGGAAATTATCTTGCCTTCTGCTTTACTTTCTATGCCCTGTCGAATAATTTTATCTAGCGAAACATGAACCTGTACTTTAGAATTGATCTTTGGAGTAGAACATATCTCACCAATGCATGTAAGTTTATTTGTGGACAGATTAGAAATGTGAATAGGGTTGTGCTCAGCTAGCTGAACACTGGTAAGAAAACAACCTAGAATAAAAAATAGAATGGAGATTAAAGCACCAATGTATTTTTGTGCAGATCGTTTCACAGTACGAAACTGTAATCCAAGTGCGACAGTAGTAAAGGCAAGAAATACAGAAAGGTAAACAAGAGGAGAAAAGATAGGGCAGTAGGAAGTAACTATAATTCCTAAGATAAGAAATAATAAAGGACGAATTAAAGGGGCCTCTCTCCAGTTCACTTATTTTTGGTTGATTCTCAGAAAAAATTTCTATCAACTAAAAATAACAAATAAAATAAAAAAAGCAGCATAAATAATATGCTGCTTTTTATATTCTACCCGTATGTAATAATTTCGAGTTTATATTACCCCTAAATTTTTACCCACTTTTGTAAATGCTGCAATGGCTTTATCAATATGATGCTCTTCGTGACCCGCAGAGAGCTGTACGCGTATCCTCGCTTGCCCTTTGGCTACCACTGGGTAGAAAAAACCAATCACGTAGATTCCTTCTTCAAGCAGTTGATTTGAAAAATCCTGTGAAAGTTTGGCATCGTATAGCATAATGGGGACAATCGGACTATCTCCTTTGAGCAAGTCAAAGCCTGCTGCTTCCATTCCCGTTCTAAATCGTTTCGTATTGGACTCCAACTTATCTCTCAGCTCCGTAGAGCCTTCCAGTATGTCTAGTACCTTGATCGATGCCCCAACGATAGCAGGCGCTAAAGTATTAGAAAATAAATACGGCCTAGAGCGCTGACGCAAAATAGCAACAATCTCTTTGCTGGCTGCGGTAAAGCCACCAGAGGCACCCCCTAAGGCTTTTCCAAAGGTTCCTGTAATGATGTCCACCTCTCCCATAACATTGTTGTATTCGGCGGATCCTCTGCCCGTTTTGCCAATAAAGCCAGACGCATGACAGTCATCCACCATCACCAATGCATTATACTTTTTCGCTAGATCACATATTTTGTCTAGCAAAGCAATATCTCCATCCATAGAGAATACGCCATCTGTAGCAATCAACCTACGTCGAGCATCTTGCGAAGCAATTAATTTTTCTTCTAGGTCTGCCATATCCGAGTGCGCATATCTATGTCTCTGCGCCTTGCACAATCGAATCCCATCTATGATAGAAGCGTGATTCAAAGAATCCGAGATGATGGCATCTTCTTTACCTAGTAGTGGCTCAAAAAGTCCGCCATTGGCGTCAAATGCTGCCGCATACAATATGGCATCTTCTAAGCCCACAAAAGCAGCAATCTTTGCTTCTAGCTCTTTGTGGATATCCTGCGTTCCACATATAAAGCGCACACTTGACATCCCAAACCCATGCGAGTCAATGGTATCTTTTGCTGCCTGTATAATGTCTGGATGTGAGGAGAGACCTAAATAATTATTAGCACAAAAGTTCAGTACCTCTATTCCTTGATTAGTTTTTATTTCAGCAGCTTGCTGAGAAACGATGATGCGCTCTTTTTTGTAAAGACCTGCATCTTTTATCGAATCTAATTCTTCTTGTATAGCAGCGTCAACTGGATTGTACATATGGTTTAGTTTAATTTTCTAAATTATATATTTTTTTTTTTGATTCTAGACCTAACTCCCTAAGATTAGTTAGCATATCCTCTACCATATCTGGTAGTATGAACTTAGGTCTCCATTTCCAATCTTTCCTCGCGGCAGTATCGTCCATACTATCTATCCAGCTATCAGCTATTTGTTGCCTTTCATCAGGCGCATAGCTCATTTCAAATGCTGGTATATGTTTCTGTATTTCTGTAGCGATTTCCGCAGGGGTAAAACTATCTCCTTCAAGATTGTAGGAAGTACGGATCGTGATGTTTTCCTTTGGTGCCTCCATGAGCATCATGGTGGCATTGACGACGTCATCCATGTATATCATTGGTAGACCAGTATGCTCTGATAAAAAGCAAGTATACTTTCCATGGAGAATAGCCTCATGAAATATTTCCACAGCATAATCAGTGGTCCCGCCACCAGGCAATGATTGATACCCTATAACTCCAGGATAACGCAATGAGCGAATATCCATATCATAGCGGTGGCTGTAATAACTGCTCCAATGCTCTCCACTTACCTTACTCATTCCATAAACTGTACTTGGATTGAGTGCAGAATTTTGAGGTGCATTTTTTTTCTGAGCATCACTCCCAAAAACAGCAATCGAACTAGGAAAAAATATCTTTTTTACTCCAGTCTCTCGACATGCTTCTAATACATTTAGGTAACCCGTGACATTTACTTCCCAGCATTTCATAGGAATCTTTTCGCCGGTCGCAGAAAGGATTGCGGCGAGATGATACACTTGCGTCACATTATGCTTTTTAAAAACTTCTGAAAGCGCATTTTTATTGAGAATATCTAAAAATTCAAATTTTTGGACAGATTCGGAAGGTCCTTTTATGTCAGATAGGATGACGTTATCATGGCCATGCTTTTCAATTAGTCGCGTTGCTATTACCGTTCCTAATTGACCATTGGAACCTGTGATAAGAATCTTTTCTGAGCTCATTTCGATTGGATTTCACAGTGAAATTAAAGAAAATATTACTCTCTTTTACATAGAAAATCGAAATATCTCCAACATAAATCAATGATGAAATGTAAGCCTAGCCTTCAGACTTAGTATTCATAGGTAACTCATTAAGCATGAAGTAACTACGCTCCTCAAAATTGATTTGAGCACAATAAGTATGCAATCCATTTGTAATGACTAAAAAGGGAGCTTTGACCTCCAAATTATAGGCAGCCACTTGATCAAAGGTTTTTTGACTCAAAGATATACTGGGCGCTTTACACTCAATTAAAATCGAGACCTCCCCTTGGGAGTCATATACCGCTAAGTCAAATCTTCTACTTAAGCCATTTACACTTATACTCTTTTCTAAACTGATGATTCCTTTTGCATAGTTCGCCTCATGGATCAGATATTGTATCATTAATTGTCTCACAAGTTCTTCAGGGGTACTTACCAAAAAGCGCTTTCGGATATGACAAAAGATATGTCTTCCATCAGGGGTATTAGAAAAACTCAATTCGTCTTTCCACTGCATCAAGTCCAATTCTATTTTCATACAGATGCGGCTAAAAATGTCTCTATGGCTTGCACGTCTCCCAATACTGTCCTCCCTTTTTGATTGACTTGTAGGGTTGCTGCTGGATTCACTGGGTCATGCTCAAACATTATCAAAGCTTTTTCATCCAATACGCGTTGATGAAACGCTTTTTTCTCCTCTATACTTTTTAGCGGATCGATATCATAACTCATGACATAAGGCAAACCCACGTGAAATGAGGAAGGCATCAAATCTGCTACATATTTCATGTGCTTATTGCTTGTATATATATGCAAGCCCATCATGGCATGCGTATGCCCATAGTATAATTGAATATCTAATCCTGGCAGCCAATTGAAAGCCTCTGTTTCGTGTTGGATATTTATATAGTCCAGTACACCAAGGCTGTTAAGCTCGACAAAATTTTCTTTAAGGAAGCTCGCACGTTCTCTTGGGTTAGGATTCATAGCCCAGTCATAGTGAAGTTGGTTGGTATGATACCTTGCATTCGGAAAAGTAGGGTAGAGCTCACCTTTTTCCGTTTTACTAAGGGCGCCCCCTACGTGATCAAAATGCAAATGGGTTAGAAAAACATCAGTAATTTCTTCTACTTTCAAGCTATAATCAAGGAGCGAAGAAATCAAATCATAATCTCCGTGAGGCTCAAAGTGAGACCGAAACTTCGCATCTTGCTTATCGCCCATTCCGGTATCCACCAAGATCTTTCGATCTTCCGTTTCTATCAATAGGCAACGCATAGACCAAGTACACATATTATTAGCATCACTGGGATTGAGTTTGTTCCACATACGTTTTGGCACTACACCAAACATAGCGCCACCGTCCAGCTTGAACAATCCGGCATGTACAAAACTTACTTTCATTAGAATCCTATTTTGTGAGTATTGTCTTGAAGATTTCCTTTAGTTTCAGCCATCCACAAGGCAGTGTATGCTGCTTCTATACCCTTATTGCCGTGCTTTCCACCCGCTCTATCTTTAGCCTGCTGCTCGTCATTGGGAGTGAGCAAGCCAAAAATACATGGTACTCCAGAGGCAATCCCCAAAGTGGTCAACCCATTTGCAACAGACTGATTGATGTATTCATTGTGACTGGTCTCCCCTTTAATCACACATCCTAGACAGATCACCGCATCTAAAGCATATCGCTTGAGCAACAATTTAGCGCCAACAGTCAGCTCAAAAGAGCCAGGGACTTCTATACGGTAAATATTTTCTTGTGCTACTTTAGCCGCTTCGAGCGTCTTCATACATCCATCTGCCAGCGCGGAGGTGATTTCTGTATTCCATTCAGAGACTACAATTCCGATTTTCTTTTCACTTGCGTCAGGAAGTCCTTTTGGGCCAAATTCGGATAGATTTTTTAATTCACTTGCCATACAGCAAATATAGCCATACCATTTTAAAATAGCGTTCTATTGCTAAGGCTCTATAAATTTAAAATAATAGGATATCCCGATTTCTGGTCCAAATGGATTTTTGGATTTGATTACTGGCTTTTATACTAAGTGGGATGGAGACTAGAGCTAGTCCAAGACCACTAATAGCTAAACCAGCGCGTAGTTCATTATTATCTTCCACACGCAATGCTCCAATGCTTAGCCCAAGCCCAACTAAAGAGGTGACTAGGCCCCAGTTTCTGAATGTCTTATATTTCTTCCATTCCGCTGCTGCATGTGGACTTACCTCCATCTCTTGTGCAAGATTGGATGCAAAAATGCCGATCGGATATTTGACATCATTTTTAATATACTTGCTGCCTTCTAGATAGATACTTTCCATCTTATAGATTGTATACGCATCTTGAGCGTGAGTAAATTGGCAGACAAACAGAATGGATAGAACTAATAATATATTTTTCATTTGGTTTGATTTTTATTTTAAAACTAATTCAGAATTAAAATATTGCGAATCAGCCCGTTAAAATTTCCGAAGTGAGCTTATTGATTCATATCCAAAACAACAAAGGGGCACATCATTACGACATGCCCCTTTGTTATTTTTAATAAATTCGCTATTACTTCCCTGCTACTGCAGATACTCTTGCTATATATTTATCTGCTTCTCCACCAGCCGCAGACTTAGGATATAGCGTTTTAATTTTTTCATAGGCAGCCAATGCTTTTGTAAAGTTTTGCTGCTTTTCATAAGCCATTCCCAATTTTTTCAAATACTGAGAAGTCAAAAATTCATTGTCACTATTCGTAGCGCTCTCATAATAAGAGATGGCCTTATCAAAATCCCCTAATTCAGAATAAGCATCGCCTAAAGTACCATCCTTCATAATCGGCATGGTCTCGCCACGAGCAGAAAAATCTTTTAGGTGCTCAATCGCTTTGTTGTAATCCCCTAAATGTAGGTAAGATACACCAGCATAATAATTGGCTACATTGCCAGCTGGAGTACTTCCATAATCACTAATTATGGACAAGAAACCAGGATGACCACCACCTGGGTTAGTCAACGCAGCTGAAAAAGAATCACGCTCAAACTGATATTGTGCTTGATACATCACTGAAGCAGCCTCATTCATTTTTGGTTTTTTTACCAAGTTCTGAAACGCAAAATAAGCTACCACGAGCACAGCTAGCCCTAATAATACCCCTACGATGGTTTTCTGATTTTCTTCAAACCAGTCGGAACCTTCCTTTTTTGCTTCTATCGCGTCTACTAATACTTCGTCAGCTTCGTTAGCTGGATTCTCTGTATTGTCTACTCCAAATCTTCTCTTTGCCATGTATCAATTTTTGAAATTATGTGCTTTAATGTATTCGTTTTTATGGAACAAAAGTTCTATAAAGCGGCGCAAAAATACATATTCTTGCCTTACTATGCACAACTTTCCTTGATTTCTTGCCTTTCAAATCACAATTGGCCCACAATCACCCGTAGCTAATTCTCATACATGATGTAAAATACTAGATTATAATTATATACATATTCAAAATAAATATATGTGACAAGATTTTATATTGTGATCTTTTGGGACCTGCCATACTCTTTGCCACATCATCCTTCCAGTCTTTTTTGGCAAAGAGTATGGCCGCTATGCTATGTATCTCGCTCTTCGCTCGGTCCATGCCTGCGCACATCCTTAGCTAGGACTGAAGGCCATTATCGACGCCCCTCTTAAAAGGCTCATCGATAAAGTCCTTCAATACGCCGCAGCGATAGGTCGGTATATTAATATAAAAGTCTATATGCAGCTATATCTCATATTAATTTAAAAACTATTCAAAAAAATTTATTATGTATTATATATGTAATCAATTTGTTATAACCTATACTTTGTTATTAATTTTCCAAGTGCATATTCCACTATCTATAAGTCTAAATAGAAACTGTAATCCTGATACTTTTTGTCAATTTTGCCGTCATAAAGTTGAGTGAAAAGACAAACTAAAACCAAGCAAATATTTGCTTTCTTATTTCAGCATGATGTCTGCTATATGAATCTACATTACTTCTAATCAGACTATCTAATATTCTGAATGTCATTGTTTTTTAGATTATTATCTATATATTAGCGTCACTCACCCTAGCTATACCAACGCAAAACAATTATAATCTTACATTATTTTTTAACTATTAAAATATTCAAAACGAAGATGAATAAGCCACTAATTATTATTCTAATCTTACTCTTTATTGGATTGTTGCTCCTTGGAGCTTGGTACATATCTAAGACCTTTTGTGGGGTTGTGCCAGCAGCAGTTCCAGTAGCTGCCAGCAATTCATGCGGCACGTGGGCGTTCGATGATGGAGAAACCTTCCGGGCTGAATCCAGCAGATATTATAGATTCAAGCGTAATGAGACCAAGAGTATAGCCTCCAATAGAGAGGATTTTCAAAATGCTATTAGCAGCACAGTAAACTATCTTAAGAAAAATAAAGACAGAATGCTGAAAATTACTGGTTTATACGAATCAGTAGAGAAAAATGCTAATTCTAACACCAACATCGGTATCGCCAGAGCGAATGATGTCAAATCAAGATTAACCAAGATGGGTGTACCATCTGATCAATTGCAAGTTGATTCAGAAGTACTAAGAGAAGACGTAGTGCATTCCGATACATTATGTAGAGGGGCCTTCTTTACTTTTTATCCTAAAGGTTCTGGAACGTCAAATCTAAAGGCCAGATCAGCGACATCTTATTTAGCTGGAGCCGCTACAGCAGTCGCTGCAGGAAAGAATTTGGTAGGTAAAGACATGACGATTTATTTCGGGACCAACAAAGATGAATTAAGATTATCAGCTAAAGAAAAGCAAGACATGAAGGACATCAAAGCCTACATGGATGCAACACCTGCTGCTAGACTGAATGTATCTGGTCATACAGACAATAGAGGAGACGCTGCTTATAACAAGAAATTATCTCAAGGTAGAGCGAATTTTGCAGCAAAAGAATTGTCAAGAAGATACGGCATCTCTATGAATAAAATCAATGTCGTAGGATACGGAGAAGAGAGACCAGTAGACAGAGGTAATAACGAAGCGGCTTGGAAGAAAAATAGACGCGTAGAGGTAAGATTGACTGAGAAATAAAATTAACTAACTTAAAAAAAATATAGACATGTTCGGATGGTGTTTTTGGTTACCATTATTATTTGGTGGATTGCTAGGCCTTTTAGGAGGCTGGATAGGTTGGTTATTAAGACGACCTAAAGAGAAATTAATATACCAAGATAAAATTGTAGAAAGACCTGTTGAGGTTGTAAAAGAAATAGAAGGCGTTAGCTTATTGAGTAAGCCCGTGGATGTACCAATCGAAAAGATTGTTACCAAAGAAGTAGAGGTAATAAAGGAAGTGGTCAACGAAGATGAAGTGAACAAGTGGAAGAAGAAATACGCAGACTTAGAAAATGAGAAAAAATCTATCAACATGAAGTTCATGGATTTAGACAAATCTAGTGTTGGATGGAAGTCTCAAATTGCCTCTTTAACTGCTGACTTAGCAAGAAAACCTAAGGAAGTAGAAGTGATCAAGGAAGTAGAAAAGATAGTGGAGAAGCCTGTAGAAGTGATCAAAGAGGTAGAAGTGATCAAGGAAGTAGAAAAGATCGTAGAGAAGCCTGTGGAAGTGATCAAAGAGGTGGAAGTAATAAAGGAGGTAGAAAAGATCGTTACCAAAGAAGTAGAGGTTCCTGTAGAAGTGCTGAAGGAGGTAGAGAAGATCGTTGAGAAGAAGGTGGAAGTACCTGTTGAAGTCATCAAAGAAGTTGAAAAAATTGTAACTAAAGAGGTTCCTGTTGAAGTAATTAAGGAAATCGAAATCGAGAAAATCGTAGAGAAGCCTGTAGAGGTGATCAAGGAGGTCGAAGTGATTAAAGAAGTAGAAAAGATTGTAGAAAAGATTGTTGAAAAGAAGGTAGAAGTACCTGTCGAAGTAATCAAAGAGGTAGAAAAGATTGTTGAAAAGAAAGTAGAAGTACCAGTAGAAGTAATCAAAGAGGTAGAAAAGATTGTCACTAAGGAAGTCCCTTTCGAGGTCATTAAAGAAATTGAAATCGAAAAGATTGTTGAAAAGCCTGTAGAAGTAATCAAAGAAGTAGAAAAGATTGTTGAAAAGAAGGTAGAAGTACCTGTTGAAGTCATCAAAGAAGTTGTCAATGAAGACGAAGTTAATAGGTGGAGAAAGCGTTACTCTGAACTGGAAGACCAACACAAATCGGTTAACAACAAAATAGCTGATTTAGATAAATCTGCTATCAACTTCAAGTCTCAAATTGCTAAACTTAACGAAGATCTTAACAAGAAGCCTAAGGAGGTGGAAGTGATTAAAAAAGTAGAAGTACCAGTTGAAGTTATCAAAGAAGTAGAAAAAGTGGTAACCAAAGAGGTGCCTGTAGAAGTAATCAAGGAAGTAGAAGTAATCAAGGAGGTAGTAAATGAGAAAGAGCTGAATAAGTGGAAAGCTAAATTCGGAGATCTCGATGGCAAAATGATTGCAGCTAATCAACGTATTAAGACACTTTCTGATGCCGGTAAAACGTACGAAGCTCAAATTAATAAGTTAAACAAAGAATTGGCTAAAAAGCCAAAAGAAGTTGAAGTTATTAAGGAAGTTCCTGTAAAAGTTGAGGTTGAAAAGATTGTTACAAAAGAAGTAGTTAACGATAAAGAACTCAATAAGTGGAAAGCCAAGTACAAAGATCTAGACTCCAAAGCTTCTTCTATAAAAAAGGAGAATTCAAGACTTGAAAAAGAATTGGCTAAGAAGCCGAAAGAAGTAGAAGTCATTAGAGAGATTGAGGTTATAAAAGAAGTACCAATTGAAATCGTCAAAGAAGTAGAGGTAGTTAAGCAAATTGACTTTGATTCGCTTAAGAGTATGATGATGAATATGAACACAGAGGTTGTTTCTAAGCAAGTCGTTGGTGAAACAAGAACTGCTAAAGGAGCTAAAGTAGTAGAAAGAAGAGAAGTAAAGGCTGGAAGCAATAAAAAAGCTACCAAAAAGTCTACATCTAAATCTAAGACGACTACCAAGGTAAAAGCTAAAGCGGCACCAAAGAAGAAAGCTACAGTTGCAAAATCTAAAAAGGATGACTTAAAGAAGATTGAAGGAATCGGACCTAAGATTGAGCAATTGTTGAATAAAGATGGAATTATGACGTGGAAGCAATTAGCAGATGCTAAGGTGAGCAGATTAAGAAAAATTCTTGATGACGCTGGTTCTAGATTCAGAATGCATGATCCAGGTTCATGGCCAAAGCAATCCAATCTTGCGGCAAAAGGGGAGTGGAAGAAACTCGATAAGCTGCAGGATAAACTACAAGGCGGTAGATAAATAAGATATCGTCAGCATAGCTAGACAGTAGCAACTGCTACTGTCTAGCCTATTTTTTAATCTCATTAAAATTCCTATATCTATGTTTAAATTACGCAAAGAAGCTAGAATTAATAGTGGTATTCCAGCTAATCAAAATGGCTTAACTTCTTTTGTAGAAGTTTTAAAAGAAGGAAATATAGAGAATCTGTCTGTAGATGTAAACATTAAAAATGCTTCGGCTGATAATCTGCATTTGGATCTGGTTGCTCCTAATGGTAAATCGGTAACATTAAAGCAAGGAAAATCGGGTTCTTTTGGAGCTCCATCTGCTTATAGTCAATCTTTCAAAGGAGATTCTTTAAAGCCGATGCATGGTGCTCCTTCTAAAGGACGATGGACTCTGATTGCAAAAAATCACGCAAATAATTCTCAGAGTGTTCTGAATAATTGGTCTATTGACTTTGGCTGTCAAGCAAAAGAAAATTGTCCAAACGAAGTATTTACAAAAAATGCAGATAAAGAAATTTTAAATAGTGAGCAGTTTTGTAAGTATGATGGTACAGTAGGAGCGATGAAGGTAATGGTAGATATTGACCACCCAAATCAGAAAAACTTAACCGTCCAGTTATTATCACCAACTGGCAAAACAATTACCTTGCACGACAAAGCTGGAAATGGTGAGTTTGGACAAAACACGTACGAAAATAATGTGACTAAAGCACTAGTTGGCCAGCCCGCTCATGGTACTTGGAAGTTATCTGTTAATGACGCCGAAGGGAATTCGCGTATCGGAAAGTTACGCAAGTGGAAGTTATTTATGTCCATCCAAAAGGATGACTTGAAAAAAATTGAAGGCATAGGTCCGAAAATAGAGGCACTATTGAATAGAGATGGTATCGAGACTTTTAGAAAGTTGGCAGAAGCCGATGTTCCCCGCCTCAAAAAGGTGCTCAACAATGCAGGTCCCAGATTTCAAATGCATGATCCAGGGTCTTGGCCAAGACAATCTAATCTTGCTTTTAAAAACGAATGGGAGAAGTTAGAAAAACTGCAAGATGAATTGATGGGAGGCAAATAGGAAATTTGCAAATTCATTCACAATGCATTCTTGACAGCAGTCAAAAATTTAAAAAAAATAATTCAATAAAGATATATGTTTAGATTACATAAGGAGGTAAGAGTAAACTCAAGAATTCCTAGCGACCATAACGGCTTGACTTCTACAGTAGAAGTACTTAAAGAAGGTAATATTGAGAATATCTCAGTAGATGTAGATATTAAAAATGCAAATCCTGACGATATCCAATTGGAACTAGTGGCTCCAAACGGTAAATCGATTTCCTTACAAGCTAAAGGAAATACCAATGCCGCTGTTGCGCCTACTCCGTTTCGTAAAACATTTGAAGGACAAAATTTGAGTTCCTTAGTTGGAGCAACCTCAAAGGGAAGATGGAAGCTAATTGCTAAAAACCATTCTAATAAGAACGTATCTGTATTAAATAACTGGTCTCTGAATGTTGGTTGCAAGCCTGGAGCAAATTGCCCTAATGAAGTGTTTACAAACAACGCTAAAGCAGAAACTTTAGTAAGTAATCAGTTTTGCAGATTTAATGGAACAGTGAGTGCAATGAAAGTGCTCGTAGATATTGACCATCCCAATAAGAAAGATTTAGTGGTAAAGTTGTCTTCTCCTTCTGGAAAGTCAATCACTTTACATGATAAATCTGGTGATGGTAAGTACATGCAGACGACTTATGACACCAATTCTACTAAAGCTTTTTCTGGTGAACGCACAAATGGAACTTGGAAGTTGTCAGTTCAAGATTTTGATGGCAACACTAAAGTAGGTAAACTGCGCAAATGGAAGTTGTTTATGGATTACGAACCAGTGGACAACTTGCTAAACATTAAAGGTGTGAATAGCAATGCTAAGAAAGCCTTGGAGACTGCAGGTATCAATTCATTTTCTAAGTTAGCTAGTTCTACACCTAATAAGTTGAAAGAGGTACTTGAAAAAGCTAAAGTTGATATGAAAGATGTAAACATCGATCAGATGCGACAGTTGGCCAAAGAAGCTTTAGAAAATTATGTGGCTTAACCTTCTACTAGACTTTGCTTAAACGGAATAGTTTAGTACAAAACCTAAAAAGGCTAGCTTCAATCGAAGCTAGCCTTTTTTATTTTCTATTATCAGCTTCGATTTAAATAGTCTTAAACCACTGATGAATGATTTCTTTACGTCAAGAAAGGATAATCATCTTGAAGATAGTTATCTGTATATAACTCACTTGCGTCAGGGAAAGACGATTCTTCAGCAAATTTTACAGCTTGATCAACTTCCGCTTTCACAGCATCCTTTATTTTTTTGATAGCAGCTTCAGTAGCCATCTTTTCTTTGATGAGCTTCTTTTCTAAGACATTGATTGGATCTCTATCTTTGTATTCCTTTACCTCATCTTTAGAGCGATATTTGCCTGGATCTGATACAGAGTGCCCTTTGTATCTATACGTCTTTATTTCTAGGAAGTATGGTCCTTTACCTGCTCTGATATGGGCAGCTGCTTTGCTGATTGCGTTATGCACTGCTTCAGGATCCATTCCGTCTACTGCTTCACAAGGCATCTCATACCCAAGACCTAATTTGTAAATATCTGGTACATTAGAGGTTCTTTCTACAGAGGTCCCCATGGCATACCCATTGTTTTCGCAGATGTAAAGGACTGGTAATTTCCATGCCATAGACATATTAAAGGCCTCATGCAGTGCGCCTTGTCTAGCAGCTCCATCACCAAACATGGTCACACATAGATTTTTAGTGTCTCTATACTTTTCAGCAAATGCGATTCCTGCACCGATTGGGATTTGTGCACCTACGATGCCATTACCGCCAAAGTAGTTATGTTCTTTAGAGAAAAAATGCATTGATCCTCCTTTACCCTTATTTACACCAGTCTCTTTGCCATAAAGCTCAGCCATAGCTGCATCACTAGAAACTCCTCTTCCTATAGCGATACCATGCTGTCTATAAGCGGTAACGATACAATCATCTTTTGTAATAGCAGATTCAATCCCAGCCGCTACTGCCTCTTGTCCTATGTAGACATGGCAAAAACCTCTGATCTTTTGCTGCCCATACATCATAAGCGCACGTTCTTCAAATTTTCTGATTCTCAGCATCAAAGTATACCATTCTAGATAAGTCTTTTTTGATACCTTGGATTTATTACCAGATTTTGCTTTCTTTTTTGTTGCCACTGGAGCCATATTTTATACTTTTCCGCAAGATAGCGCATATTATGATTCCTGCAAAGTCCATTCTGAATAATCAAGTGTTTTAGACATTGAAAATTCTTTTTGTTCAATTGAAGAAACTACTTTTGTTTAACGCATTAATCCAGAAAATAGATGATTATAGGCCTTATTTCATACATCTTTTCATTGATTTTGTGCAAATACTATTCTCTTACAGCCAAAATACCTAAGAATTGCATATCAAGGAGATAAAACTTACACAGTTTAAAAATTTTCAGGATACGTCCTTAGCCTTTTCTTCAGGTATTAACAGTTTTATTGGACTCAATGGGAGCGGTAAGACCAATCTTTTAGATGCTATTTATTATTTATGTATGACTAAGTCATATTTCAATGTCACTGATAGACAGGTGATTAAGCACGAAGAGCGCTTTTATAGAATCGATAGTCGTTTAGATGTTGAGGACAAAGATTTGAACCTAGTGATCAAGTATCAAGCGGGGCAAAAAAAAGTAGTCGAAAAGAATAAAGTTCCTTATGAGAAGTTAGCGGAGCACATAGGGGTACTGCCAATTGTCATGGTGGCTCCAGATGATGTAAAGTTGATCCAAGAAAGTGGTGAAACACGCAGAAAGTTTGTCGATAACGTGCTTTGCCAAGAAGATACTGCTTATCTTTCTCATCTAATGACTTATAATAAAGTTATTAAACAAAGAAATGCTGGACTCAAAAAAATCAGACAAGCCAATCAATATGATCGTACCCTTATCAGCATTTATGATGAACAACTGGCAGAACCAGCCAGCTATATTCATCAAAAGAGAAGCCTATTTTTAGAAGCATTCCTACCAGTATTCAAAGGAGTTTATCTAGTGATATCAGGAGGGAATGAACCTGTAGACATCTTCTATAAGAGCCAACTAAACGAAAGCAGATATAAAGACCTATTAGAGTCAACTTTCGAAAAAGATTATTATCTTGAATATACCTCCTCGGGCATACATAGAGATGATCTAGTTTTTAAATTTGGAGAGAAAGCGCTAAAAAAGTTTGCCTCACAAGGTCAGAGAAAATCATTCTTAATTAGTTTAAAACTAGCGCAATACGAATTTCTGAGACGTCGTAAAGAGATAAAGCCTTTACTACTACTAGATGATATCTTTGATAAGCTAGACTCAGAACGGGTATCCAAAGTAATCAATCTTCTCCAAGAAAAAACTTTTGGTCAAGTTTTTATCACGGATACAGATGAAGACCGCATAAATAATATTGTCAAAGAACTAGCCAAACCACATAAAGAGTTTATTGTAAATCAGGGACAAATAGCCACTCATGAATCGGCATAACGATAAGGGGATAAAAGATTTAGTCAACAGTTTTATCGATCATTACAAACTGAGACCAAAATATTACGAGTATAAAATCCGCAATTATTGGATTGAAGAAATGAATCCTCTTGCTAATAGATATACCACTCAGATTAGAATTAAGGATAATAAACTGTATGTGCACATCAGTTCTGCAAGTGTGAAGCATGAGTTAACCTTAGGAAGAGAAAAGATAAAGCAAAATATCAATGAATGGCTTGGCGAGGATTATTTAAAAGAAGTAGTTTTAATGTAATGGAGCGGGCTCAAACCTTAATACAAAATAAAGAAAGCCATTTCAAACTTATGTTTGAAATGGCTTTCTTTACTAGCACTATAGGTAATCCAATTATGGATATACCACTTTACCTACATTCTTCACTTTCTTATTTCCTTTTACTTTCTTAGCTTTTTGAACAGCAGTGTATGTATTCACAATACCTCCACTGACTGAAAGTTGTGAGAAAGGAACCATCTCATCAGAACCAGGTACGTTTACCTTTTCCGTTGACTTGATAGAAGATGACATTAATATTTCTTTTGTTTGTTGTGCAGTAAGGGTAGGGAAGTATGATCTCAATATCGCAGCTACACCTGCTACTACAGGAGAGGCCATTGATGTCCCTTGAGCATTTCTGTACTCATTGTCTGGTATAGTAGAGTAAATAGCTACACCTGGTGCGAATAAATCAACATTCTTCTTACCATAGTTACTGAAAGTAGCAGGAAGATCAGCGCCATCTTTCCAAGACAAAGCACCTACCTCTAACCAATTAGGAGCAAATTTTCCCTTAGGTTTTCCATTATTCTTGAAATATTCATCTCTTGGATAATTTTCTGCAGTATCATTATCCTGCGCAGCGTTTCCAGCAGCGTGTACAAGTAAAACATCCTTTTTGTTAGCATATTTTACTGCTTTGTCTACCGCTTTCTTATCCCAGCTATATCCCTTACCAAAACTCATATTGATGATAGAAGCACCATTGTCAACAGCATAAAGGATTGCGTTAGCTACATCCTTATCTCTTTCATCACCATCTGGTACTGCTCTTAAAGTCATGATACGAACATTATCGGCAACACCATCCATACCGATGTCATTATTTCTTGCAGCTGCTATGATACCAGATACGTGTGTACCGTGAAATGCATCTGGACCTTCGTAGTCATTGTTGCCATATCCTTTTTCATAAGAATTGCTATAATCATCTCCTATGACTGTTCTTGGATTAAAATCTGGATTGTATGCGTACTCTGCCTGCGCTTTATAAAATTCTCCTTGACCTTCGATTTGAGAAGCTAATTCCTCTCTCATTTCTGCGATGCTTCCTACGTCTTCTCCTTGAGCAAATACTCTACCCATAATGTTTAAAGCAATGCCTAATTGTTCGTCAGAACCAGGATCGATACCATCCACATTTTCTTTTGTTAATGGTTTATCACCTAATGCTTTTTCAAGCGCGTCAAAGGCGCTAGAAACCAATGCTTCTGTTTGACTAAGTTGTGCAAGCCCTGCCTCAGCGGATGTCTTCTTTGATTCAACTTCTTCTTTTACTTTAACATACTTATCGAATTCAGCTTTCTTTTTTCCTTTTAGCTTAGAGCCGTCGACATTAGCATATATAGCATGGAGTTTCTTGTACACTCTAGTGGCTTCGTAGGTATCTTTATCTACATTGCCATTTTTTCCACCAATAAAATTCCAACCATGGATATCATCGATGTATCCGTTGTTGTCATCATCGATGCCATTTCCAGGAATTTCATCAGAGTTGACCCACATAACAGAAGCTAGGTCTTCGTGTTCTGTATCTACACCTGAATCAATAACAGCAACAACTACAGTATTTGAGGTCATTCCTTTAAGTAATTCTTTGTATGTTTTGTTGGTACTTACACCATTGTATCCATCAGTTGCATTGTCCAAATGAAACCAATCTTGTGGAGCTTGAGCAAATAAGCTTTGCATAGAAAATACAAGGCAAATGATCATCATCGATCTACATGTCATAATTATAGTTTTTTATCTTAAATATGGTTCAAAAATAGGAAATTATAACGAATCGTAATGTGCTATTATGATTTAATAAAATCTTAATATTTTCATGAAAACGCATTAATTAGCATTAGATTTGCGTTGTTAATTATGATTTTATGGATATTCAAGTAAATAGAAGATGAAAAAAGTACTATTAATACTCTTAACTTTAAACGTTTTTATCCTCCAGCAGTCTGCTACAGCTCAGTTAGAAGCAGGGCTATCTGTCGGCTTATCAACATACCAAGGAGATCTTGCTCCTAGTTCAATTAGTGGTAGTTTTAGTCAATTGCACTTCTCCGGAGGTGTTTTTGGGAGATACAACATCAATAATTTCCTTGCTGCTAAAGTAGCCGTCAATTATGCTAAACTATCAGCAGATGATGCGAATGCTGCATCTGAAAGTCAACAATCAAGAAATTTAAGTTTTAGATCGAATGTTTTTGAAGGGGCTATTACAGCAGAATTTAATATTCTCGGCTACCAACCGTACAACTTTGAGCGGACTTTTTCCCCGTATGTTTTTGCAGGCGTTGGATATTTTCATTTTGATCCGCAAGCCTTTTACGACAATGAATGGATTGATTTGCAGCCTTTGGGGACTGAGGGCCAGGGACTTGATGGCTTTGATGAGCCTTATAAATTATGGGAAATCAATATTCCGCTAGGAATAGGAGTGAAATATGCTATCAATGACCAATGGAATGTAGGCTTGGAGGTTGGACTTAGAAAAACGTTTACAGACTATATTGATGATGTAAGTGGTCTTTACGGAGACAATGCTGTAATTACTGCTGGAAACGGTGAGTTAGCTGGTATTCTAAACGATAGAGCTGGAGAAATCACTAATGAGCCTATCATTAGAAGAGAAACAAGTCAAAGAGGGAATGCGGAAAGAGATGATACCTATATCATTGGTGCTGTATTTATCTCATACAACTTTTCAGATAATGGTCTAGTAGGAGGTAGAAGCAAGTCTAGGAAAAAGACTGGCTGTCCTACATTCTAACAAATCTATTTTTTAGCAGGACTTGAGCTCTGGCTCGAACCAAGTTTGGAACCTTATTTGTATAGGTAATTTATATATGTGTGATTATAAACATCGCATACAATGGGCAATATCAGTACATTTCGCTAGTGATATTGCCCATTGAACATATAAAATACTACAAATGAGACGTTTAGCTTGTATTTTCTTCTTTCTTTTGGGTGCTAATATCTTTCTGAATAGCCTCACCGCTCAATGGCTAGAAGCTGGCTTCTCCTTAGGCACTTCAAATTATATGGGAGACTTGGTAGAAGGGCACCTTGCCCCTCAAGAGTACAATCTGTCGTTTGGCGCTTTCGGTAGATATCAAATGTCAAAATACATCTCCTTCAAAGGATACATTAATAAAGTTGAACTTTCTGGATCGGATGCAAATAATAGAACCACCAGTGGGCTACGACAACGAAATTTGAGTTTTAGAACCAATCTTATCGAGGTGGGTATTGTAAATGAAATTAGCATCACGCCTTATAGTCCAAGAGAAGAAAAAGATGCCCTGCCTTATGTTTTTGTAGGCATTTCAGGTTTTCACTACAACCCGCAAGCCGAATTTAAAGGAATTTTTTATGATTTAAGACCACTCGGAACGGAGGGGCAAGGAAATGTAGTGTCAGGTACAAAACCCTATAGTGCTATCGGTTTTGCTATTCCATTTGGCTTTGGATTCAAATGGAATGTAAGTCCTCTGATAAACATTGGAGCAGACTTTGGTATGCGCATCACGACCACTGACTACCTAGATGATGTGTCAGGCCGATATCCAAATCTAGAATTACTAGCACAACAAGATCCTCTGGCGGCGACATTGTCCTACAGAGCTGATGAGTACAATCCAAATTTGGATTTTACAGATGCGCGTAACCGTACTAGAGGAAACCCAGATAATGCAGATTGGTATTTCATTGCAGCAATCAATTTCTCGATTAATCTTACAGATGCTTATGGTATGGAGTGGGATAGAACCTACAGATCTTTTTCAGAAGACCCACTTCCCAAAGAGACTAAAAGTAGCAAGTATCGAGTGAATATTTCTAAAAGAAGCAAGAAGCGTAAAAAACGTAAATAGTAATACTCATTGAGGTGTTATGCCTCGATGATCCTACTATATAGTTTTTCCCATAAAGCTACCAAAATATAAAATGCGACAAGGATAGGAATGGTGCGAGCCCGATTTTTTCTGAGGGCGAAGCAGTCCCGAGTGTAGTGTAACGTAAGGTAGGGACGGGAGTGAACACGGACCCATGGATAGCCTGATGCCCTGGGGCAGTCGCCCAAATTATCCTTATCCTCTTACTATCCTTAATTGCATAATAAATGGTATTTTTACCTAAAAAATTTGACCTCCGTCGCCTTACCTAAAACTATTCTCAAACAATTTTGGGGCTATGATTCTTTTCGTCCTTTACAGGCAGAAATAATCGAAGCCGTACTTGATGGAAAAGATACCTTGGCCTTGTTACCCACAGGTGGAGGAAAGTCTATCTGTTTTCAAGTGCCTACCTTATGCAAGGATGGAATCTGCATCGTCATATCTCCATTAATCGCCTTGATGAAAGATCAAGTGGCCAATCTACGATCAAAAAATATAAAAGCAGAGGCCATCTACTCGGGCATTTCAAAATCCAATATAGATCGCATCCTTGACAATTGTAAATTTGGAGATATAAAATTTTTATACGTTTCGCCAGAGCGCTTGAAAACGGATTTGGCGCTGACGCGAATATCACAAATGAATGTCTCGCTGATCGCGGTGGATGAGGCGCACTGCATCTCCCAATGGGGCTATGACTTTCGACCATCTTATTTAGAAATTGCTGCACTTAGAGAAATATTTCCTCAAGTGCCAATCCTTGCACTGACTGCCACTGCCACAGAAAAGGTGGTAGCTGATATCCAAGAAAAATTGGAATTTAAGCAGCACAATTTAATGCAAAAAAGTTTCCAAAGAAATAATCTCTGGTACGTGGTTGTGCACGAAGAAAATAAACGAAAAAAACTACTAGAGATATTGCAAAAAATTCCGGGTTCTGGAATTGTCTATACGCGTAGCCGAAAAAAAACAGTCGAAATCGCAAAGGTTCTACGGCACTATAAAATTACAGCAGATTTTTATCATGCTGGCTTGACCAACGAGCAACGATCTAAAAAACAAGAAGACTGGATATCTGATAGGACGCGCATTATCGTTTCGACAAATGCCTTTGGGATGGGCATAGACAAACCTAATGTTCGGATCGTGGTGCATATGGATTTGCCCGATTCTATCGAAGCGTACTTTCAAGAAGCGGGCAGAGCGGGAAGGGATGAAGAGCAATCCTATGCAGCGCTATTGTACAACGATGAGGATAGAATAAAACTAGAGCGTAACTTTGAAAATAGCTATCCACCTACAGAAGATATACGGCGAGTTTATCGAGCGCTAGGAAACTATTATCAGTTGGCCATCGGTAGTGGTATGGGGCGTAGTTTTGATTTTCACTTGCAAGAATTTGTTAACCGATTTAATTTTGAACCACTGCCCACTTACAATGCTTTAAAGATTTTGGAGACGGATGGATACATCTCTATTTCAGAGTCTGTTTCAATTTTGGCGAAAGTGAAAGTAAAGGTGTCCAAAGATGTTTTGTATGATTTTTTATTGAAAAATAAAAAGTATGAAATTATTATTAAGGCTATCCTAAGAGTGTACCAAGGTGCTTTTGAGTTTCCTGTGAACGTAGACGAAATGAAGTTGGCCAAGTTTATGAAGATGGATAAAAAAATACTTGCTCAGCGCTTTGAAGAACTGCACAAATTCAATATTATCTATTATACACCCGCAAAAAATAAACCTCAGTTGACTTACTTATTGCCACGTGAAAATGCTGATGATTTGGTCTTAGATTTTAAACGATTGAAATTTTTGAAAGAAAGGTATCGAGAAAATATAAATGCCATCATTCGATATGCAGAAGAGGAAACGTGTCGACAAATACAACTGCTCAATTATTTTGGAGAAGAGGTCGAAAGATGCGGTACTTGTGATATTTGTAGATCTATCCGAGTAGAAGGAATGACTTCTGAAGAAGGACTGCGTCTAAAGAATAAAATCAAGCGAATGCTGCTCAAAGAATCTCTAAGTAATAAAGAGGTTGTCGAGTCATTCCATACTAAAACAAGAGCAAAAATAGTGAACCTCTTGACCTATTTGATTGATGAAGGTTTTATAAAAACGGACAATGATAATTTGACATGGGCAGACGAAAAAAAATAATTTGTACTGTCATCAATGATCTTAGCTATGATCAACGCATGCACCGGGTATGTGCCACGCTAGCAAAAGAAGGCTATGACGTTGTGTTGCTAGGAAGGATAAAAGATAAGTCTGTTGACTTAACTGAGCAGCCTTTTGAGCAGAAGCGTATATTGTGCTTTAGTTACTCTGGTTTTATAATGTATCTCGAGTTTAATATTCGAGTACTGATTTACTTACTTACCCATCGATTTGACATTGTCAATGCGGTTGACCTTGACACCATAATACCCGCGAGTCTTGCGGCAAGAATAAAGTCAAAGCCGATGGTGTACGATGCCCACGAATTATTTACGGAAGTTCCTGAAATAGTGAGCCGACCGTATTTGCATAAAATATGGTCTTGGATAGAAAACAAATTTGTACCTACTGCTTGGGCGAGCTATACGGTAGGGCCTAGCATCGCAGAGATATTTGAAGAAAAATATAACCAAGAATTTTCTGTGATAAGAAATGTACCTCAGCGACAAGCTATCCACCACTCTAAGGCAGGTGAAAAAATAATCTTGTACCAAGGTGCTATTAATGCAGGGAGAGGGCTCAAAGAAATGATCACAGCTATGCTTCACTTAGATGAGGATATTAAATTGTGGATCATTGGAGACGGAGATTTATACGAGGAGATCAAAGATGCTTCGCTTGCTACCGTCGCTAAGACGCGTATAAAAATGTTTGGCTATGTACCACCAAAGGAATTGAAAGAGATGACAAAGCAAGCTTGGGTTGGTATCAATTTATTAGAAAATATTGGCTTGAGTTATTACTACTCTTTAGCCAACAGAACTTTCGATTTTATTCAAGCCGGGGTGCCGGCGATACACATGGATTTTCCAGAATATAGAGCCATCAATGAAAAGTACCACATCGCAGAATTGGTTCCAGATCTAACTGTGGAGTCGATAGTTAAAGCAGTCAAAGCTATGGAAGATGATGACCGTTATAATAGACTAAAACAAAATTGTCAGATAGCTGCAGCTGATTTATGTTGGGAAAATGAAGAAGATAAATTGCTCCGCATTTATGATAAATTTCACTAAATAAAAAAAGAGACTTTACTTTTAGAGCCTCTTTTTTTATCTGTATACATTGAAATTTATTTTTTAATTAAGCGTCCATTTTCCCTGCTAAATCCAGAAAAAAAGCATACTCCATCGCCGTCTCTTTAAACCGTTCAAAACGTCCTGAAGCACCCCCGTGCCCTGTAGACATATTGCAGTGCATCAGCAGTGGATTTTGGTCAGTTTTCATCTCTCTTAACTTGGCTACCCACTTGGCCGGCTCCCAGTATTGGACTTGACTATCATGCAGTCCGGTTGTCACCATCATAGCGGGATAGTCTTTCGCCTCAATATTATCGTAGGGCGAATAAGATTTTATGTAATGATAATATTCCTCGACCTTCGGATTGCCCCATTCGTCAAATTCTCCCGTAGTCAGTGGGATGGATTCATCCAGCATAGTCGTCACTACATCCACAAAAGGAACCGCAGAGATGATGCCTTTCCAAAGATCAGGACGCATGTTTATAACTGCACCCATCAGCAAACCGCCAGCACTACCACCCAAGCCGTACAGTTGATCCTTAGAAGTATAATTATTGGTGATCAAAAATTCTGCACAATCAATAAAATCATAAAAAGTATTTTTCTTTTTCAGAAGTTTGCCATCGTCATACCATTGTCTTCCCATCTCTTCACCACCTCGTATATGCGCAATAGCAAATACAAATCCTCTATCCAATAAGGACAACCTAGCACTTGAAAAATATGGATCCATACTGTTGCCATAAGAGCCATAACCATATAGCAAGAGTGGAGTAGAGGCGCCTAATTCGGTATCTTTTTTATACACTATACTGATTGGGACTTCTACGCCGTCTCGGGCTTTGGCAAAGACTCTTTCAGAAGTATATTCATCCGCACTAAAATCGCCGAGTACTTCTTGCTGCTTTAGCAATTCCATTTTAGAAGTATTGACATCGAAGTCATAGGTACTGTTGGGGGTAGTCAAACTAGTGTACCCAATCCGCAATAAGTGAGTGTCAAATTCTGGATTTGTCGAGGTATACGCATAGTAAGCGCTATCAGCAAATTTGATATTGAAGTCTTCGCCAGAAAATTTTATCACGCGCAAGTTTGTGTTCCCTTTGACACGTTCTGAGAGCACCATGAAGTCCTTAAAAACTTCTACTCCTTCGAGCAGAACATCATCTCGATGCGCGATTACTTCCGTCCAATTTTCTTGGCCAGTCGCACCGATGGGGGTCTCCATCAGCCGGAAATTGTTCGCATTCTTATTTGTGCGCACATAAAATTTGTCTTCATAGTGCGTCACCGTATACTCTAATTTATTGGCATAGTCTCGTTCCTGAAAAATTTCAAACGTACCTCTTGGTTGATCGGCATCCAATGTTCTATACTCAGATGCTAAAGTTGCAAAAGAACCAATCATGATATATTTTTTGGATTTACTTTTCCAGCAATATACATTGTAGGTGTCATCTTTTTCATGATACACACATTCATCTTGACTCGGATCGCTACCCAAGATATGCCTATAGACTTTATACGCTCTCAAGGTTTCGTCCTTCATCGTGTAGAAAATCGTATTGTTGTCATTTCCCCAAACAGCGTTACCTGTTGTGTTGGGTATAACGTCGCTCAACATTTTTCCAGTCTCTAAATTTTTAAACCTTATGGTGTAGATGCGTCTACTTACTGTATCCTCGCCATAGGCCAATATTTTATTGTCCTCACTCACTGATCTTGAAGCTACTTTAAAATAGTCGTATCCTTCAGCCAACACATTTACATCTAGCAAGATTTCTTCTGGCCCATCTTTGCTACCTTTATTTCTCGCATAGATTGGATATTCTTTTCCCTCTTCAAACCTAGTCCGATAAGAATATCCATTTTTCATCACCGGCACCGACATATCCGTTTGCTTGATTCTTCCTTTTATTTCCTCAAACAACTTTTCTTGAAAATCTACAGTGTGCGCAAGCATCGCATCCTTATACGCATTCTCTGCATTCAGATGATCTATCACCGCCTGATCTTCCCTTTGATTCATCCAGTAATAGTCGTCCACACGCGTGTCACCATGGATGGTCATTTCCTTTGCTATTTTTTTGGCCACCGGCGCATCCATCGCCACCTTGTCAAACATTTCTGATTCTTTCATCTTCTTTTATTATACATTTTATTTGGTCCAGCAAGATAGTGCATCTTAAGTTATTCGATACATTTCAGTGGTAATTATTTGGCGTCAAAGTAGAGTAGTTTTATTTGGGATCTACCCCAGTGATGCTGCCTTCGCCGAAAAGGCTTCGACAGTATCACTGGCGTCGCTATGTTCCGTAGTTCGCTGTTCGCTCAGTCCTGCGAACCTGCCTGAAAAAGGCCGGCTCTTGGACTGTCACCCTTGTATAGCAGGTTGCAAAAAAAAAGCAACCTACTATACAAGGGTGCCACTACTGCACAGCGCTAGCTCAAAAAAAATAAAATGGAAGTAATTTATAATGATATTGCTAATTAGATATATCGATCTTATTTATTTTGAGAGACAAAAAAAGTAATTTTCATTTTTTTTATCAATGATTATAGAAGCCACTGATAAACAGGAAACAAGGCAAGTACAATTGTAATAAGACCTAAGATGCCCCCAAGGCTATTGAAGAGACGGGCATTATTTTCAGGAGCCCTAGTATATAGATAGCAGCAGATCAGTGCGGAGATGCCTAGTATCATACAAGTTGTTTTATATCCACCGCTGATATCTATGGCCAATGGTATGAGATCCACATTTTCAGTTGTCTTCATATAGTGCTTTATGCGCATATAGTTCATGGATTGTGCTATCGCAATCAGATTAAAACCTAGTAAACCAGCCACTAGAGATAGCACAGCATAGATTTGTTTCTTCACTTTTGATTGGGTCATTGATTTTTATTTTTGGGTATGCGCTAGTTTTAAAAATAAGGATGCATAAAAATAGGCATACTCGTATAATAAAGATAGGAATTTGATTTTTTTATCTTGCTACTACTTTAGGATGGATTGATAAGTGGATTTCTGATGATAGCAATCATTTATACCCTTCGTAATTTGGTCTGGGATAATTTATACGACTTTATTATGGGTAAGGCCAAGGCAAAAATTTGCTTCGATGCCAGTGTATCACAGCAAATTTTTAACGCAGGGATTGCCCATAATAAAAAGTAGAAAAGTCCCAAACCATTTTCCGAAGGGTATATACCAGCTTCAAGGTCTGACAGGGGCCATTTCAGTATACTAAATCAATGGTGCTACACTTAATCTAGTAGAAGTACAAACTGGTGACCTACCAGTAAATAATGTTCAAGGTATCGTAGCATTCTAACTGAATATTTTCATTTATTAAAAAGAATTTACTCATTCATTTTCTTCAAAGCCCTAATTTCTGAAAAGAAGTTGGGGCTTTGTTTTTTGTGTCAAGTCTACTACTTATGTTATTTTTGAAACCGAATACAAACCAAATTAGAATAAGCCAATCAATGAAATCAAGACTGTTACTTGCCTTTCTGGCACTAATTTTACTTAGTACCTTCTCTTGCACTAAAGTGATTATGCTTTTAGTAGGCGCTCATCCCCCAGAGTACAAATCCGATGCTGAGGTTATAAAATACACGAAAAAAATATTTGATCATGAGGGCGATATCTTTAGGATAAGTCATTACGCGGAGGGCTCGGCGCCTTCTTTCACTTCCAGGAGAATTCCTTCCCTAATGTACGCGGATAACGGAGAGTTATATGAGTACCCTATTGTGAGCTGTGCAGATGGCTATAAGCTCATAAAGAAAGTAGAAGCAAATAACTTTGTTTCGCAGGTGGATTCGACTTATATCATAAGAGAGATAAAGGAAAATTTATACAGTATAGAGGGAAAAGAAGTCTCTATAGAAGACAAGACTTTTGTGGTTTTTTATTCAAGGTTTGCGGGTAATCTCAATAAGAGTCAAGCGCTGATGTGGATGGAAGAAATAGAAAATACTACTGATAAGACCTATGTTCTAGTGAATTGTGATTTTTCTGAAAAATAGATTACTAGGGTCTTATATTGACATTCATGAATTGCAGGTAGAAAGACTTTAGATTAGACTCTAAAGCCTGTGATAATATTATACTTCTGTATTATCTTCATTGAAGGAAATTAAAAACAAAACCCAAGAAAAAAATCTTGGATTTTGTAAATATTTGAGCATATAATTACAAGTTTTTAATTCCAGTCCCATTTTCTATTTGGGTTTGCTTTGTCTACTTTTTGAGGTGGATTATTTAGTTGTTTGATTACCATTGTGTTTTCATTGTTCCCGATTATTCGAATCTCTGTTCTTCGATTGGACTGATGTTCTTCTTCAGAACAATTACTGTAGTCACCGCATTTGTTTTTGAGCTGAGTTTCTCCATATCCTTTGGCAACTAACCTTTCAGAATCGATTCCTTGCGCAATTAAATACTTTACTAATGATTCTGCTCTTTTTTGCGATAACATCAAATTATATGAGGCACTTCCTCTAGAATCAGAATGTGATCTTAATTCAATTTTTATATTAGGGTTTTCCTTCATAAAACTAATCACATTTGAAAAATTATCTTTTACATCATTTCTCAGATAAGATGAATTGAAATCATAGTACACATAGGGTAACTCTATTATGTCTGCCTTGTTAGATTTATCTTCTTCTTTACCTCTTGAGCTATTGATTTTGTTTCTGGTTAATGAATTGTCTTCTAAGGTATTAGCTTTTACCAAGGCATTG
This sequence comes from uncultured Saprospiraceae bacterium, assembly GCA_937923345.1. Classification (GTDB taxonomy): domain Bacteria; phylum Bacteroidota; class Bacteroidia; order Chitinophagales; family Saprospiraceae; genus JALZVN01. Next base: position 8,119 of record CAKZVJ010000033.1, on the reverse strand, counting down.
TTGTTATTTGTATTACTCTTATCCTCAGTTATATCACTATCGCTTGATGCGTCTAGATTTAGTTCTTTTGCAGTATTCAAATCGCTATTTGATGTTTTAGTGATATCAGACTTTAATTCTGATGTAATACTACTTTGTACCCGATCACTATTTGAGTCGGAAGTATTATCCATGGATAGCTCTGGAGATTTTACTTTATGTGTACTACTTAATTTTGTATCCTCTGATGCCAATTCTGTTTGTATTGTTTTTGATTCATTTTGTGGAACACTTATCTTAGCCTTGACTATAGTAGTAGGCGTATCTTTTTTACCTTTTGTTTGAAAGGCGTCTATTGGCTGCTCGCTTTGAAAAGAGTAAATGTCATCCTTACCTAATCCGCCTAGTCTAGCTGAACTGAGAAATCCTTCTGTTTTTGATTCATTCATCACCATCGCAAAATCATCTTTAGGAGAATTAAATGGAGCACCCATATTGGTAACTTGGGTCCAATCTTTATTCTCATCTTTCTTCGCTTGATATAAATCCAAACCTCCGTATCCCAATCTTCCATTAGATGCATAATAAAGAGTACCATCTTTATGAATATAAGGGAATACATCATTTCCTGGAGTATTAATTTCAGGGCCTAGATTTATTGGTTCTCTCCAACTTCCATTTACAAAATCACTATAGTAAAGATCCATGCCTCCAAATCCACCTTTACGATCAGAACTAAAGATAAGACGATCTCCATTGTAACTGATACTAGGATGTGCTTCATCGTATTCTTCCGTATTTAAATTAATGGACTTTGGTTCGCTCCAGTCATTTCCTTTTTTAACAGAACTATAAATAGATAATTTCATTACCCCTTCTGAATTATTTTTTCTCTTTCCATTATGATAATTATTCCTAGTAAAAAAGATTTTATCACCATCTCTACTGATACAAGCAGGGCCTTCGTTGTATTTAGAATTTAGTTTCATAGACAATGGAGCAGGAGTACCTAAAGAGCCATCTTCGCTTATCTTAGCTGTCCAAATCGACATAAAATTATCATCTGTCCATAAATCAGCAATCCCTGTTGATAAATGTTTATCAAATCTATTTGAGAGAAAGATTAGCTGATCTTCAAAATAATATGGACTATATTCTATTTTTTCTGAATTAATTTCTGGGATATTTTTAACCCTTACAGAATGATTATTTGTATTCTGTTTATCAACTCCTGTAATGGTTTTACGATCAGTAAATCTTGCATCACCCGTTTCTTGCTCATACATCGAATAATATTGATCTGCAAGAGCAAATTTTTCATTACTTTGTAGTACCTGCGCATAATGGAGATAATGAATAGGGTCAGAGGTATTGTCTATTATTTGCTGATACCATATTTCGGCATTTTCGGTATCATGATTGAGTCGATAGCTGTTAGCAATTTTTTCTTTGTTTTCAATTGAGTTTGCTGCTGATTTTTCTAGCAAAGGTATAGAAGCTCTGTATCCATGTTTTTTGTATACGCTAAGCGCAGTTTTGTTACTTTGTCCCATAGTATATCCAGAGATAAGCAGCACAAACAATGCTGAGATGATTTTTTTGATATTTTTCATGTTCTAATGGGTTTGAAATTAAAAGAATCTAGGGTTAGTTAGATTTACATTATCAGGCTTTAGACAGTAGTCCAATACAAGTTCAAAAGTTCCACTATTGGTATCTCTAATTTTGCTTAGAGAATAGTCATATGCAAAACCTAATCGAATTTGTCTATTTATTTGAACTTGAAGTACTAAGTCAAGGGATTCTCCTAGGCTTCCATCGAAGCCACCTATGCGATAGGTGAGTCCTGCCCAAAACGCGTCGTAAAAAATTACGCTCGTATGTAAATCAAAGTCTATCGGAGCATCTTTTACATATTTTACTAATAATGACGGCTTTAGCTTAAGTATATCATTTAAAGTAATTACTGCACCTGTCATAAGATAGGCATGTATCTCCTCCCTAGAAAAATCTGAACTAGTTAGATTGGTATTGAAGAGTGTTAAGTCGTTTTCTAATAGTCTTGGAGCAGAAATGCCTACGTAGTATTTAGGAGTATAATAATATAATCCTGCCCCAAAATTTGGCATTATTCGAGCTTGGTCCGTAGTAGGTATTGTACCATCACCTGGTGTAATCGCGCTAGTTTCTGAAAAATTGATACGGTAATTTCTTGCAGTTGCTTGAAGACCTATTCCAAGTTTTTTACCCTTACCGAAATCAAATTTATAAGCATAGATTCCGCTTACGGTCCATGAATTTGTGGGGCCAATAATATCATGATTAACGGATAGACCAACGCCAATGTTTTTTCCCTGTATGGGTACTCTAGCATTAAAGGATTGATTTATTGGAGCTCCTTCTAAACCTACCCATTGAGATCTGTGTAGTCCAGAAAAGCAGCTGTGTTCCCCACTTACGGCATATCCAGGATTAATACTCAATTTGTTGAACATCCATTGAGTGTACTGTGCATCCTGCTGAGCCTCTAGGCTCAACAGGGTGAATAGCATTAAAATGACTGATATATTTAACTTTTTTATCATTTTTATTGATTTAAGAATTCTATTAAATTTTAGTTAATTTGAAATTATCGCTGTACATAAATGTATCCAGCCATTACAGTGTCATTTCCATCGTTCACTCTTAGTTGATAGAAGTAGGTGCCACTCGGTAATGTTTCTCCGTTGAACTGATTTGTACCATCCCAGTCGTTCTTGTAGTCCGCAACACTAAATACTTCATCACCCCATCTATTGAATATGCACATGTGGCTATCTGTAAAATTATTGAGGCAAGGAATTACAAATGTATCATTGATACCATCTTCATTGGGAGTCATTATAGTAGGAGCGAAACATTCTGCATTTTCACCAATTGTAATGAACACAGTGGCCTCAACACATTTGTCTGGACAATAAAGATGGCACAATTCATATTGATAGCTATCCGTTCCAACAAAGTTTGGATTTGGAGTGTATCTAAATACACCATCATTATCTAATTCAAGTTCTCCATTTTGCGGCTCTACAAAGCTGCTTAAGGTAAATTCTTTTGTATTAGGTGAATCATTGTCTAGGACGTTTTCAACTAACGTTTGATTAAGCTCAGTCGCATAAATGTCATCTTGCGCAGTAGGTGTTAAGTCATAAGTGATATTGATGGTATCAATAGAAGTATCTACACATGCTCCATTGCTGACATGCCAAGCAAATTGATTTTCACCAACCTGAAGACCAGTTACCACTGTTTGTGATTCATTTGGACTCAATAATGTTGCGGTAGTATTGATATTTACCCATCTACCTTCTCCAATATTGATTGGTGACGCAGTAAGTGTAAAGTTATCTTCACAAACAAACTCATCAGTGCCGGCAATGGCTATTTCACTCGAATGTTCATCAACCACCACGTCAACAATGTTAGAGTTATTCGAAGAGCAGCTACTTGTATTAGCTGTCACATAGTATCCTCCCTCTTCACTTTGGGTAGCATTTGGAATAGTTAGTAATGCACCTTGTCCAACTTCACTATTGTCTGTGCTTCTATACCATCTATACAGTTGTTCTGGGTTCGGATTATTAACACTTAGGATAATGTCACTACCTTCACAAACTGCTTGTTCTGTAAATACATCTGGATCATCCGGAGTGAATTTAATGTCAAGCGTAGTTTCTCCACTAAGGGTACATCCATTCGCATCTCGAATTTCAACTGTATATATTCCATTAACTTCCTCATCGTTTAATATAAGTGAAGGGCTTGCTTGTGTTGAAATAAACCCATTAGGTCCAGTCCATTGGTACACAAATGGAGCCGTTCCGCCACTTAAGTTACTGTTCAACTCTATTGATGCACCTTGAGCATTACAGTCTGTACCATTGTTAGTAATGTTTGCACTCAAGGCATCACTTACTATTACTTCTACTGTATCTCTTGCATTAAACAAACATGTATTATGGTCCGATGATGCTGTCACCACATAAGTTGTAGACTGACCTGGAAAGAAGGTGTTTTCATTCGAAGTGGAAATAATCTCATCTTCGCCCATTATTGTCCATTTATAACTTACACTCTTAAATGATGAGTTAACTTCTAATGTGACTTCATCACCAATACAAAGTACATTGTCATTTCCAACTATTTCAAGCTTAGCATCAAAGCAATTTATTGAAGTACCATCGTCAGATGAACCAGTATCTCCTGGTTCACCAGAATTGGTATCTTCATAAAGCTGTCCAGAATCAGATAAATCTAACGCCATCTTTGTAGCACCGCTTATATCTGTAAATGGCTCTCCATTTTTATCTCTACCGATTGCGTTTACTGAAGACTGTACCATCACTGGGAATTCGATCTCTTGAGGGTCGAATATTGCAGTTAATGAAATAGTAACTTCTTCTTCTATTTCTAATCTTACATTACTAGCTGGGGCAAAAATTTCTAGACTATTGATACCGTCATAGTTTGAATTAACTTGAGGTGGGTTCAATACACTTGAACTCGCGATGCTAGGTTGATTTTTTATTCCTATAAAACCTGATTCTAAATGAGACATATCATTTGACAAAGCAACATCCGTCAATGGTACTACTCCAGTATTTCTAACACCGATAGACATATTAACTTCGATATAGCCATCTTCATTTTCGTAGGCCTGATTAATCCATATAACGTTTCCAACTCTAGGTTGTAGAGAAAGTCCTGCAGAAATAGAAGACCCCATTGGATCGCCAGCGTCAAAATCAAATATGTCAGTTGTTCCAGAAGAATTTGCGTCGCTATCTTCAATCTCTAAACCCTGATCTTGAATGGTATAATTGTAGTCGTCACCATACAAGCTCGTAGAAGCGTCAAACGCAACTTGATATAGACCACTTTCTACATCAATGAAAGTAAACTTTCCATTAATGTCGGTTAAAGTCACATCTAATGTATCTCCGTTTGCCTGTCTGGTAGGGTTGCCTGAATCAAATTCATCAGCTCTATCAATTAGGTATACGGTTACATTTTCTTCGCCAGCTTCTTCTGGATCTTGTATTCCATCACTATTGGTGTCCACCCAAACAAATCCTTCTAAGATAGCAAGATCATCACTATCGTTTTTAGGGTCATTACCGTTCTCACATTCTGTGGCATTGCTTACCCCGCCACCATCATAGTCTTCTTCACCTATTGGATGACTTGGCTCATTTTCAAGTATCTGACAAATATCTAGTTCAACTTCTATAATTACTACGGCAGTATCACAGAGAGTTGGACTTGCACTATCGCAAACTTGATATACTATTGTGTCAATCTCTTCATAGTTTAAAGGTGCTGAATACGAAATACTATCCCCATTTAATACTAGGGCTGTACCTTGTATAGATGCTAGGTTTAGAATAGTTGTAGTTAGCACATCACCATCGACATCAAAATCATTGGCTTGTACGTCAATCACAGTTTCACTAGAGTTTACTAGAGATTCATTATCATCAAGGGCAATAGGACTATCATTTACTGGTGTTACTTCAAACGTAACAGTAGTACTATCACAAGCTCCAGATTGATCGCAAACCATTATGCAAATTGAATCAATACCATTGAAGTCTTTGTTAGGTTCATAGGTGAGGCACAGTTCCCCATTTTCAATTGAAATAGAGGTTGATCCATTTTCTGCATCATTGCAAATGTTAGATGTAAAACTATCTCCCATATCAATGTCTGAAAATGTAGTACAAACAACATTGATGCTATCTTCAAGAACAGGTGTAACGTCAATCGGAGTTAATACAGGGGAGTCATTTACTGGCTCTACTGATATTAGTACTATGGCAGTATCACAAAGCACTGGTGCTCCATTGTCACATACTTGATAAGTTACTGTATCTATACCTACAAAGTTTGGCGCAGGTATGTAAAGGATATTATCAGCATTAAATACAATGGCTTGACCAGTGCTAACATTGATAACACTTGTGCTTAGTATATCTCCATCTACGTCAGAGTCATTCAGTTGAACATCTACAGGGGTAGACTGATCTTCTACTGTTATGGCGACATCATCCACAGCAACAGGCTGATCGTTGACCGGAGTCACTTCAATAGTAAGGATAGTACTATCGCAAGCTCCGACTTGATCACAAACCATGATGCACATAGAATCCAATCCATTGAAATCCACGTCCGGTTCATAGCTTACACAAAGCTCACCATTTACAATAGATGTAGTAGCGGTTCCATTATCGGATTCTTCACACACACTAGAGGTGAAAGTGTCTCCCATATCAGGATCTGCAAAAGGCGTACAAATAACAATCACACTATCCTCAGGTAAAGGAGTAATGATAACTGGAGTCAATACGGGCACATCATTGATAGGGTCTACAGTGACGACAACGATAGCAGTATCGCAAAGAACAGGATTGCCATTATCACATACTTCATAAGTAATGGTATCGATACCTACAAAATCCAAAGATGGAGTATAGCTAATGCTTCCATCAACTTCGACAGTAGGAGTGACACCTTGAGTACTAGTTCCGATAATAGAAGTAGTCAAATCATCGCCATCGACATCGGAGTCGTTATCTTGAACATCAATACTGATAGCATTATCTTCTTGGGTAGCAACACTATCATCCATAGCAACAGGCTGATCGTTGACTGGAGTCACTTCAATAGTAAGGGTAGTACTATCGCAAGCTCCAACTTGATCACATACCATGATGCACATAGAATCCAATCCATTGAAATCCATGTTTGGTTCATAGGTTACACAAAGTTCACCATTAACGATAGCAGTAGTAGCGGTTCCATTATCGGTTTCCTCACAAATACTAGAGGTGAAAGTGTCGCTCATATCTGGATCTTCAAAAGGAGTACAGATAACAATCACACTATCTTCAGGTGAAGGAGTAATTACAACTGGAGTTAATACGGGCACATCATTGATAGGATCGACAGTGACGACAACGATTGCAGTATCGCAAAGCACAGGATTGCCATTATCACATACTTCATAAGTAATAGTATCAGTACCTACAAAATCCATCGGTGGGGTATAGCTAATGCTTCCGTCAACTTCGACAGTAGGAGTGATGCCTTGAGTACTAGTTCCGATAATAGAAGTAGTCAAGTCATCGCCATCGACATCAGAGTCGTTATCTTGAACATCAATATTGATAGTATTATCTTCTTGTGTAGAAATATTATCATCCACAGCAACAGGTTGATCGTTGACCGGAGTCACTTCAATAGTAAGGGTAGTACTATCGCAAGCACCAACTTGATCACAAACCATGATGCACATAGAATCCAATCCATTGAAATTCATGTCTGGTTCGTAAGTCAAACAAAGTTCGCCATTTACGATAGCAGTAGTAGAGGTTCCACTATCCGCCTCATCACAAATACTAGAGGTGAAAGTGTCGCCCATATCAGGATCTGCAAAAGGAGGACAGATAACAATCACACTATCTTCAGGTAGAGGAGTAATGACAACTGGAGTCAATACGGGTACATCATTGATAGGGTCTACAGTGACTACAACGATAGCAGTATCGCAAAGCACAGGATTGCCATTATCACATACTTCATAAGTAATGGTATCCGTACCTACAAAATCCAAAGGTGGAGTATAGCTAATGCTTCCATCAACTTCGACAGTAGGAGTGACACCTTGAGAACTAGTTCCGATAATAGAAGTAGTCAAGTCATCGCCATCGACATCAGAGTCATTATCTTGAACATCAATACTGATAGTATTATCTTCTTGCGTCGCAACATTATCATCCACAGCAACAGGCTGATCGTTGACCGGAGTCACTTCAATAGTAACGATAGTACTATCGCAAGCTCCGACCTGATCACATACCATGATGCACATAGAATCCAATCCATTGAAATTCATGTCTGGTTCGTAAGTCAAACAAAGTTCGCCATTTACGATAGCAGTAGTAGTGGATCCATTATCGGCTTCCTCACACACACTAGAAGTGAAAGTGTCGCCCATATCAGGATCTGCAAAAGGAGTACAGATAACAATCACACTATCTTCAGGTAAAGGAGTAATGACAACTGGAGTCAATACAGGCACATCATTGACAGGGTCGACAGT
>CAKZVJ010000032.1 GCA_937923345.1 uncultured Saprospiraceae bacterium | reverse complement strand
GCTGGCAATTTACGTACCTCGTCGATAGTTATGGTGTGCACTAGATTGGGCAAAAATTCTTGCGTATTGTATCGACCTACTGTAACATCTACAGCACTGATGGCTATCTCCGATGGCACTAGTCTGAAAAAAAGAATATATTCATCCCGCTCTTCACTTAGATTCAGAGGAACGTCCTGTGTGTTATATCCAAGGTGTTCTACATATAACCTGTAGTCTATATCGTAATCTAAATACAAGTTAAGCCTCCCTTCTGCGTCTGTCACGTCTCCTCTCACAAACTCCTTGCCTATATATAGCTTCAAAGTCGCCCCTTCTAGGCCTACACCATCTTCATTTAGCACTTTGATGTGCATCACCCCTTGTTCCGATTGAGCAAATAGGGTAGTCAGATTCAAGACTATTAGGACAAACAGGGTATTTATACGCATGCGGCAAATTTAGCTTTTATTGGATTAAGATGCTAAAATCAAATACTGCTTCGTGCTCAAAAACAAAAAGGTATTCATTCTGTTACTATCTCACATGAAGATCATCAAAAAATACAATCTCAGTGAGCGCGATGTAGATCGCATCGTAGAAATGGCCTGGGAAGACAGGACTCCCTTTGACGCTATCAAGGATCAATTTGGTGTACCAGAGGGAGATGTCATCAAGATCATGCGTTCCGAAATGAAATTGTCTAGCTGGAAGATGTGGCGCGAGCGTGTACAAAACAGAGCAACCAAGCATCGTAAAAAATCCGTCGATGGAGTGATCACATTTAAGTGCAGCAGACAACGCCGCATCTCAAACAATAAAATCTCTAAACGTTAGAATCCGTAAACAAAATTAGAAATCAAAAACAGAATAACGGTAAGAATCAAGCCGTACATAAATACGCCATAGCAAATACTGAGGTAGCGATATTTTTTAGCGAGTACTTTGCCTAGCCAATAAATATCTCTCGTCATAGAAGAATACAGAAAATCTTCATCCTTTATCATTTCTTCTACGCCCCATTCATAGTCCTTGAGTTCCATGTTGTAAAAGTTACCAAAGAACAAGAGATTGGATTTTTTCTCTTCGATGTCTTTACGGGTGAACTTTCCTTCTGTGATTTTCGGCCTAGTAGACAATGTCGCAAAAATAATGGCGATAAGACAAGTCAAAATCAATCCTACTGTTGGCAATAGTAAATTGGGATTGGTCTCCAGACGAGGCACTAGATTGGCAAACACAATAGAGATAATAATCGCATTTATACTCAACATGATATTTGCTTTATTATCTGCGATACTACTTAAATTTACATGTGTCCGATACGTGGTACGGTACATCGTCTCCACTCCTCTTCCTAGTCGGACATCTTTGATAGCAATATCGTCTTTATTCGTATTTGTCATGATTTGTTTCGCTAAGGCACTTGTTGGTTTTTTATATTTTTTTGACTTTTCATCAAAGATGTCCGCTGCGTCTATAGGAAAACCTTCGCTAGGATACATTCTTATCTTTTGCTTCAATAATTGGCGTACATATTTTTGCTTACGCTTTTCATATAATTTTCGAGCCGCAGCAGTGTGATAGTTGTGGTTCTCCATGAACTGTAGCTCAAACTCAATCCATTCTTTTTCTGTCATGTGTTTGCCGCTTAAGAACGCCATTTCTTGACGAACCAAATCACAACGCTCCCAATAGGTTGTCTTACCGAGATGGGACAAATCCGCATCTCCCATAATTTGCTCTGAAAGGGTCTCCGGATTCTGGGGCAATTTGGTGGCCATAATCAACACACGGACAGTCTCTATATCTTCTTGCACATAAGATGCCGACTGCATCCACTCTGTGGCCAATTGGCCGCCTCTTTCCTCATGTCCCTTAGGCCCATCTATATATCCTGTATCGTGAAACCAAGCCGCTATTTGCAGCAGCTCTTTCTGCTGATCCGTCAGGTCATAGGAGGCAGATAATTCTATTACTGCATCCACCACTTGACGCGTGTGTTCTAGGTCGTGGTATACGTATTCCGCAGGCATTTTCTGTTCAAAAAAATCGGTTACAAATGTCTCAACCTTGTTAATTACTTCACTCTCTATATTCATCTATTATAGTGCTATATCAACTATTGTTGATTGAATGTACGGAATTATTATAATATAGATTACTATCCCATCTAAAACGGAAGCTAAACCCAAAAAAGGATGTTTCTGCCAAAACATTAACTTGACTTTAAAAGTTTATCCTTGATTATCTATTTATATTGCAGTTACAAACTCGACATCATATGCAGATTTATAAATATATCTCTTTCTGTCTCGCTTTTTTCCTCTTTTTGGGCATAGTACCCCTGCAGGCACAGGAGGAAGACGAGACGGGTAGCAAAACCTGGAAAACGCTTTCCAAGATCACCTACCGCAAGCAATTTGATGAACTTTTGGGTTTCAAAATCGACATCCCGGTCTTTTCGGACGACGTGAAAGCACTCGAAGGCAAGGAAATAGTCGTCAAGGGCTACATCATTCCGACCGAAGGCTACAAGAGCCACACCGAGTTTGTCTTTTCTGCCTTCCCCTACAATATGTGTTTTTTCTGTGGCGGCGCAGGTCCCGAGACGGTCATGGAAGTCATCGCCAAAGATCCTATCAAATTCACCGCCGAAGCCGTTAGTATCCGAGGCGTACTCGAGCTCAACGAGGATGACATCAATCGCCTAATGTACATCCTGACCGAAGTAGAACTTTTGTGATATCTAGGCATCTAGGCATCTAGGCAAAATTAAAAAATGGAGAGTGGAGAGTGGAGAGTGTTGCGCTGAAAAGTGGAACATGTGAATGCCGCATTTATAATTTATAATTAAGGCTGTTCAGAAAAAAATCAAACCACTTTTTCTGTTGAGTAAATATCACAATGAGCTTTCCGAGCGTGTGCGAAACCACCAGAACTTGTCCCGACGCTCGGGAGTTCACCATAAGCATCTCTCATTTGCACAAGACACCATAGAAAACTTTGGTGACTTGTACAAGTGAGCTTTGACTTTGGATTACTTTGGTGGTTTCGCCAGCGCTAGCTTAGCTTATGTTATAATAATCGTGAACTACATGAGTAATTTAAAAAAATTAGAATAAAAAATACTGCAACAATTTTTCTGAACACCCTTAATTATGAATGGTGAATTATGAACGCCTTGCTTGTGTTTTCTTGAACCCACTATAGTCGTTTTCTTAGATAGGCGCTAAAGCTTACCACTATTCATGAAAAAATCTGCACCAAAATGATTTCGATGCAGACTCATAAGGCTTGAAATCAAGCCTCCTATTTACAAATTTTTAATCCGTTATTTAGAAATAGAATGCGTTGGTCTTGACCATTTTGGCTTTTCTCCTAAAGACTCATATTGTGAATCTTCTGCTTCTACCGTTTGAGGCTTGCTCTTTTTGGTGAATGGCTTTTGTGGATTGAGACCTAAGGCGGCGAACAATTTCATATCATCGGATATTTCTGGATTCGGTGTAGTGAGTAGCTTGTCTCCGGCGAAGATAGAATTGGCACCTGCGAAAAAGCACATCGCTTGTCCTTCAGGGCTCATCTGTGTTCTACCTGCAGATAATCTCACCTGAGTGGTAGGCATAACGATTCTTGCTGTCGCAACCATTCGGACCATTTCCCATATCTCTACAGATTCTTGATTCTCCAATGGGGTTCCTTCTACAGAAACCAATGCATTGATGGGCACGGACTCTGGATGTGGTACCAAGTTAGAAAGAGCTACTAGCATACCTGCGCGATCTTCTACCTTCTCTCCCATCCCGATGATGCCTCCAGAACACACGGTGACGCTAGTCTTTCTAACATTCTCAATAGTATCCAAACGGTCTTGATAGCCTCTGGTAGAAATGACTTCCTTGTAGTATTCTTCGGAACTATCTAGATTGTGATTGTACGCGTAAAGACCAGCTTCTGCTAAGCGCTTTGCTTGATTTTCGGTGATCATACCTAAGGTACAACAAACTTCCATGTCTAGCTTGTTAACGGTACGTACAGCTTCTAAGACATTTTCGAATTCTGGACCGTCCTTGACATTTCTCCAAGCGGCCCCCATGCATAAACGAGACGAACCGATAGACTTTGCCTGAATTGCCTTTTGCTTAATTTGATCTACCGTCATCATGCCTTGCGCTTCGACGTCCGTATGATACCGTGCTGCTTGCGGGCAGTAGGCGCAATCCTCAGGACATCCTCCAGTCTTGATAGACAATAAAGTACTTACTTGTACTACATTAGGGTCATGTGACGCTCTGTGGATACTTGCTGCTTTGTACATCAAGTCCATCATGGACATATTATAAATCTCAAGAACTTCTTCTTTAGTCCAATCGTGTCTTTCTTTCAATGTCATCTTTCACTATCGTTTTTAGATATTAAAATACTAACTGCATTGCCTCCAAAACCAACCGAATTGACCAAAACTGTTTTCACTTGTTTTGGGACATTTTGGTTTTCTACATAGGGTACACCAACAAATTGATTATTTTGAATCATTCTGATGGCTAAGTCTACACTCATCAATCCAGATGCCCCAAAGGTATGACCAATACACCACTTGTTGGATGTCAAGGCAGGCATTTTTTTGTCAAAAATTTTTGTAATCGCTGATATTTCAGCTTTATCGCCTTTGATGGTCCCTGGCGCATGCAATACAATGGCGTCCACCTCCTCCAAATCCTTGTCTTTGAGACACATAGCCATAGACTTTTGAAAGCACTTGGCATCGGCAGAAATGGATACTGGATGCTTGAGCGCTTCGGTGGCGTATCCTATGCCCGCTATATAGGCCAGTGCGCCTTCTACTTTGCCATCGGCCAAGAGCAAAGCTGAGGCGGCATCCCCAAGAACCATAGTATTACTTGTTTTTTGTATATCAAGTGCACGACATGGGAATCCCTCTAATTCTTTCGAATATATACGCAAGGCTCTGATTTGTGCCAATGTAAAGGGTGTCACTGCGGATTCTGATCCGCCTACAATGAAATAATCCGACATCCCACTCTGCAACCAGGCTACCGCATTCAACATCGAATGCAAAGCTGTAGAGCAGGTAATCGAATGGCTGATCACTGGACCCGCTACCCCTAGATCATGTGAGACCCAAGAAGAAATATTCCCTAGGGTTGAAGAAGGAGAAGCAATACTAGAGCATTCGCCAGTGTCTTTATATTGTGCGTGATGATATTCCAGGGATTTAGTCGCGCCTCGAGAAGAGCCAAAATTGATTCCAATTATTTTATCCCTTAACTCTTTTGTCAAAATCTGTCTAGATACATAAAGCGCATATAGCACCGTGTCATCTAAATGAGTATAGATGTCGTTCTTATTCCTGATCTCTGCAAGGGCAGATAGCGTCTCTTTATCAAGTACCCCTACTGCACAAGTAGACTTATTCGTATTGTAAGTAGTGAATCTTGGTACTCCCCCAGTATAGGAATCCCATATCTGTTGGGGCGTACCTCCTGCAGCTGAAATGGAAGCCATGCTAAGTATGGACACTTCATTCTTCATTAATATTCAACGCTTGCAGGGGTGTTCATTATTTCTAAAACTTCTAGAATAGTGTGATATATGGTATCCAACTGTTCATCTGAAATCACAAAAGGCGGTAAGATATAAATGACATTGCCTAATGGGCGTAGGAATACCCCTCGCTTCATAAATAAGGCAAATATTTTATCTCTATAATTCCCGTATCGCCCAGTTTCGACATTTACTTCTACAGCGCAAATGACGCCACATACTCTAGTCGATTTTATGAGCTTATGGTCTTTTAAGGAATCTGTAAATTCATGGTGCTTACGATGTATTCTTTGTATAGCGTCTTGAATTTCTTTTGATTGTAAGAGTTCTATACAGGCTTTTGCTGCCGTGCAGGTCAAGGGATTAGCAGAATAAGTGTGTCCATGAAAAAAGCCTTTGAGAATACTATCATCATAAAAGGCATCATAAATTTCTTGAGTGCAACTCGTAATAGCCATCGCAGAAATTCCTCCTGTTAAAGACTTGGACATACACATGATGTCAGGTGAAATAGTCAGCTGGTCCGAAGCGAAATGAGTTCCTGCCTTACCGAATCCAGTCATCACCTCATCTGCAATATTTACTACTCCTTGCGCTTTTGTGATGGTCAGCAGTTCATCTAAGTATTTTGCCTCATGCATTTTCATGGCTGCCGCTCCTTGTACAAGAGGCTCAAATATAAAAGCAGCTACATTTTCGGCACTTAGAATTTCAGCTAGCTGTTTTTTGACTTGCTCTATATTGCCTGCATGCGGAACAGGTATTCTTTGTACTTCAATAAAAAAGGCTTCGAATGGTCCATTGTACACTGACAGTCCTGACACAGACATCGCCCCAAAAGTATCTCCGTGAAAACCATCTTCAAAAGATAAGATTAGCTGTCGCTGTTCGTCTCCCCTATTGTAGTGATATTGCAAAGCCATTTTGATGGCTACATCTACGGAGGTAGATCCATTGTCGGAGAAGAAAATCTTCTCTTGGTTATCCGGAAGTATGCTAATAAGTGATTCAGATAGTGCTACTGCTGGCTCATGTGTAAAGCCCGAAAAAACAACATGGTCTAACTTTCCTAGTTGCCGCTTTACTTTATCAATAATATACGGATGACTGTGCCCATACATACAGGTGTACCAGGAAGCGATGCCATCTATGTAGGCCTTATCGTTTTCATCATACAGCATCGCTCCTTCTGCACGCTTGATCGCCAGGGTATCTGGATGCGTTTTGTGCTGTGTCAAGGGATGCCACAGATGTTTTTTATCTCTATCTCTTATGCTACTCATTAAGAAGTGATTAAGCGCATAAGGCTACTTTGTAATTCATTTGCATATTTTTTGACACAGGCTTTATCAATTGTCTCCTCTTCATTTATCCGTCCTAAAACGGGCACCTGAGACATCTTTTTTATAATGGATTCAGTCGTTGGATGCTCGTTTCCATTAAAGATTAAATGTACGTCTAATTCTCTTTGTTTCAGTAATTCTAAAGTCATAAGCGTATGATTGATAGAACCCAAATAATGGCGAGAAACCACAATGACCTTATAATCAGCATCTATTATATCTAGGATAGTTTGATTTTGATTGAGCGGTACGAGTATACCCCCAGCTCCTTCTACTACCAAATGATTGCTTGTCTCAGGTAGTTGAATTTTATCAATATCAATGGTTATGCCATCGATGTCCGCTGCACCATGTGGACTCATGGGCGTTTGTAGTGCATAGCTATTGGGATGAAATTTGGAGTTCGGATTGGAAATTAGACGCTCCACTTTCATGCTGTCAGAATTGTCTAAATCGCCTGCTTGTACAGGTTTGAAGTAGTCTGCCTCCAAGGCTTCTGTAACTATAGCGGAGACCACTGTCTTTCCTACATCCGTACCTATCCCCGTGATGAATATTTTTGCCATTACCCCTTCTTTTTATCGTATCACAAAGAAAAGACTTGCAATTGGATTGACCTAAGGATGAGTGGTAATAATCATTTGATGTCCCATTACTTTCCGATTAAGTCAGCCAATCTAATTAACACCCTCGCAATTTCTTCCTCCGTATTATAGCTATGCAGACAAAATCTCAGGCGCTCCTTCCCTGCTGGAACAGTAGGACTCAAAATAGGACGCACATCAAAGCCCGCCTCTAATAATGAGGAAGAAATTTTTCGAACCTGCTCATTGCCAGGAATAACGCAACAGTGAATACTGCTCTCACTGTCAATGAACTGACTTTGCAAGCCTAGCTTCTCTATCTCTGCCTTAAAGTGCTGCACTCGAGAAGCTAATAATGCTATCTGATCTGTATTTTGGAGCTCTTCATAACTACTGGCTATAGTCGCTACCGCATGAGGCGGTAGAGCGGTTGTATATATAAATGATCTTGAAAAATTGATAAGATAATTTTGGAGTAAACGATTTCCTAAAACCACTGCTCCATGGCAACCCATCCCCTTTCCAAAAGTGTGAATCCTAGCAAACACAGCATCACCAATCCCAAGAGACTGCACTAAGCCTTGGCCTTGAGTACCTATAACGCCCGTAGCATGCGCCTCATCTATGATAATGAACACATTATCCGCACTACAAACCTTCACTAAGGCCTCCAAATCCGGACTGTCTCCATCCATAGAAAAAACGGATTCTGTAATCACATAAAAATTGCGTGTCTTTGGTGCTAAGCTCCGAAGTCTCTTTTCCAAATGATCAAAATCGTTGTGCCTAAATTTGTAAGCCGTGGCATTACTCCCTAAAATGCCTTCTCGAATGGAAGCATGAATGTACTCATCATAGAGAATACAATCATGCCGCTGTGGGACACTGCCTATCAACCCTACATTCGCTGCATACCCAGAATTGAATAATAGAGCACTCTCCTCTCCATGAAAGTCGGCAAGCTGCTGTTCTACTTCAACATAAAAGTCGCTATTTCCACTCAACAACCTAGACCCAGTCGACCCATTTTGAACCAGCCCTTTTGCCTCTAATTTGCGATGCGCCGATTCATAAATCTCTTTTGACCCAGCAAATCCCAAATAATCATTCGATGAAAAATCAACTACTCCTGACCTCACCTGCATAGATCGCAAGGCGTTTTTCTCTACCCTCGATTGGATAGCATCTATTATGGAATCTGGAGTCTGTCTAGGCATTATTTATTGATTA
>CAKZVJ010000031.1 GCA_937923345.1 uncultured Saprospiraceae bacterium | reverse complement strand
TTGACTATAACCTATGTAGTAGGATTGGTCTTTTTGGGATTGTATAATGTAAACGTAGTAGGACATGTTACATAAATATAGTGCTTTAAACGCAAAAAAGCCCAGCCGAAAGGCTGAGCTTAATTATGCGGTCTGGACGAGACTCGAACTCGCGACCCCCTGCGTGACAGGCAGGTATTCTAACCAACTGAACTACCAGACCATTTATTTGTAGTTCTTAAAATTCATTTTTTATAACAAACCATTGTTTGTTAATCTAGTCATTGATTTGCGACCCTCCCGATGGTAATCGGGACAGGTATTCTAACCAACTGAACTACCAGACCATTTATTTGTAGTTCTTAAATTTCATTTTAATTCTAGTAATCTAACTAAATAAACTACCAGACCATTACATAAGTTTTTAAACTTATATCCCTTATCCTTTCTAAGGGATGGCAAAGATAATATACTCATCTAACTTCCGCAAGATTATACCTATAAAAGGTAAAAAAAGTTGCAATAAAGTATCGCGAGACCGCTTTATGCTTTATATTTGTTAACCCTTTTTAAACCAAATTTATAGCTAAAACAGTCATATTCAATTGGATAGACTGGCAAAATCAACTATATGGTATTCCTCGACTTTGAAAAACCGCTTGAAAGTCTCTTTGAAAAACTAGATAAAATAAAACAAGTCGGTGAAGATGGAGATATTGACGTTTCAGAAATGGTCAAAGAAATAGAGACCAAAATAAAAAACACCCAAAAAACAATCTACGAAAACCTTACCGGTTGGCAGAAAGTACAGCTCTCTAGACACCCAGAGCGTCCCTATTCACTATACTACGTAGAGGAAATGACCAAAGCGTTTACTGAACTCCATGGAGATCGCACATTCAAAGACGACAAAGCCATAGTTGGAGGTCTCGCGAACATTGACGGAATGTCCGTCGTCATCATTGGGCATCAAAAAGGGGTCAACACAAAGATGCGACAATTCCGAAATTTTGGAATGGCAAATCCAGAGGGCTATCGCAAAGCACTTCGCCTAATGAAATTGGCAGAGAGATTTAATATTCCTGTTGTATCATTGATTGACACACCCGGAGCATTTCCAGGTATAGAAGCTGAGGAGAGAGGTCAGGCAGAGGCCATTGCACGAAACCTCTTTGAAATGGCACAGCTCAAAGTCCCTATCTTATGTTATGTGATTGGAGAGGGAGCCTCAGGAGGAGCTATAGGGATCGGTCTTGGGGACAGAATTTATATGCTGGAAAATACTTGGTACTCTGTAATATCTCCCGAATCCTGTTCCTCTATTTTATGGAGATCTTGGGATCACAAAGAAAAAGCAGCAGAAGCACTCAAGTTGACGGCAGATGACATGTACAATTTTGGAATAATTGATGGGATTATCAAAGAACCATTAGGTGGGGCACATACTGAACCTGCAGCGATGGCAAAGATTCTCAAAAAACACATAAAAAAGGAACTTGCCGAACTCATGGATATGAATCCGCAAAAGAGAATAGACCAACGAATCAAAAAATACAGTAAAATTGGGGAGTTTGATAAAGTCAAAATAAAAGTGTCTCAAGCCTAATCCGCCGCCAAGCAATAATATGGGATTTCTTAGCTCAATCAAAAAATCGTTGTATGCAAAAGCATTAGCCGAAAAAGCCAAAGCTTTCACCAAGCAGAGACGCTTCAATGGCTGGGAGACGGTAGAAGTGTGCAGTATATTGTTCGAGCAAAAAGGCGATTTTAGTATACCGTCCATTTTGGATTTCGCAGAAAAGCTTCGCAATCAAGGAAAAACGGTTCACCTACTTTGCTACACAGGAAAGGAATTAAAAGAAGGCTTGGCCTACAAATCTTTCAACGACAAGGACATCTCTTTTAACTTGACCCCTAAATCAAATGTTGTGTCGACCTTCACCAATCGGCACTCCGATATATTGTACAATTTAATTCCCTTGGATAGAGAAATATCAGAATATATATCCATCGCTGCCAATGCCGATTTTAAGATCGGGCTATTTGATGAAAATCGTTCTGGACTAGATCTTATGATAAATCTAAAAATTAATGAGCTCAAAGAATTTGTCAAAACGGCTGATCGTGTTCTTCAAAAAACCAACATATGATAGATATACAAAAATTTAGAGGCACTGGGGTAGCATTGGTAACCCCATTCAAGAATAACGAAATTGATTATGATGCATTGACTAACATCATAGAGCATCAAATTAGCGGTGGAGTAGATTTTCTAGTATCCTTAGGGACTACTGGCGAATCCGTAACCCTGTCTTTTGACGAATGTGTTTCTGTACTTCAGCACACCATAAAAATCAATAACCAAAGGTTGCCAATAGTGGCGGGTATGTTTGGCGCCAATAATACAGCCGCACTTCGGCAGAAGATAATTGACTTTGATTTTACTGGTATAGACGCTATTCTCTCCAGCAGTCCAGCATATGTAAAACCCACCCAAGAAGGAATTTTTGCACACTATGTAGCTATCGAAGAGGTATGCCCAGTACCCATTATTTTATACAACGTACCCGGACGTACCGCCTCCAATATCAATGCGCAAACACTTATCAAGCTAGCGCGTCATAGCAAGAAATTTATTGCTGTCAAGGACGCCTCGGGAGATATGGAGCAAGCCCTTTATCTGATCGAAAACAAGCCAGATCATTTCCTGGCCCTTTCCGGTGACGACCCTTCCGCTTTTCACTTTATCACTTCGGGAGGAGATGGGATCATTAGTGTCATCGGCAATGCCTACCCAGCCGAATGGAGCGCACTAGTCAATAATATTTTTGCCGGAAATATAGAAACGGCCAAGACGATCAACAACAGGCTCAACCCGATACACAAGTGGCTATACATCGAGGGCAACCCTACCGGCATCAAAGGCTCCATGGAGCATCTCGGATTTTGCGACCGCGATGTACGTCTTCCGCTACTGCCTATGACCGATCGAAACTTGACGCATCTCAAAACGGCAATGGATTTGGCAAAGACCACATTGAAAGTGTAGTTAGCAGTTCTAGTATAAGTAAGGTAAGGTAGTTTTGATTTTTTTTTGGGGCCATCCTTTCGTGTCGCAAGCGCACTCAGGACCGCGTCGTCCACTACTACCGTATATATGTACACATGGCCATGTGTACATACATCCGATACCGCTACCACCGCTTGTCCAAACGAGCTCGCTAAGCTATTATTTCTGACCAGAAAATATTTTCTGTTTGAGATTTTTAGGTGAAGAAATATTGATGCCCAATTTTCCGCATCGCGTTGAATAGGAGATGATAGGGTGTAAGAAAGGTAAATGCTTTTTTAAGGTTAGACCTGTTTTAACAAAAGCATAAAATTAAAATCTCTCAAAATCTACTCTCTCTTATATTCCATCCATTATCCTCTTCGGAAGGCTCGGATTTTCTAGCTTTTGCAATGATGTCTTGTCTTTCTTTTGGAGTCAAAATTTCGCTGAAGTCTGGATCGTTTAAAAGGGTGGACATTTCGTAGCAAAATCCTTTGTTAATGGACTCTTGAAGAGCCGCTATACACTTTGTTTTATCTCCTTTCAAGGCATAAACATTTGCTTTAGCATAAATTAAATGAGATTTATCAAAGTCCATCTTCGCGAACTGTTCTCCAGCCTCTATGTGGAACATAGCTTCTTCGTATTCCCCTAACCTAGCATAAGATACTCCTTTGAAAAGATAGTTGTTGGCTTTTTTAGGATTAATCTCAATCAGCATATCAAACAAGTAAATGGCGTCTTCTGACTCTTGGGTATTATATTTTTCCATAGCCAAATCCCATAGAGATTTGCTATGCCTTCTCACTTTTTGATTGTATGTTTTACCCTCCGTTTCAATATAGGTGTATTTCTTTTTGGTTTCAAAGCTAATTGTGGTGTGCGGTCCTAACTTTTCAATCACTGTAATTATGCTTAAATCTTTTGCTTCCTCTCTTGGTTGTAGGTTCCAAACCGCAAAGGATCTATCGTCTCGAAAGACTATTGAATCTGGTTCTTCAGAATACTCCCTATGGTATATGTCCTGATGACCTTCTACTGGCGAAATCAGAAGATGAAAGAGCGTGCAATTCGAATTGGATATGGACTCGAAAGATATGTTTTCTTGCATGACCATTGGTGTGTCGAGGCCTTGAGCGATAAGGTTATTGCATACGCTAATAAAGATACATATTAATAAAAATCGAAATGTCATCATGATTAGTACTAGGGCTCTAAGATAAAAATAAAGAATAATCTCAAGGGCATCCTTAAATAATTAAACCTTATTACTAGGTAAAAGCGTTTATTATTATAGATCAAAAAAATGACGAGTTATGCAACTGAATACGATAGATAAAGGCCTTAATTACAAAGAATACTTTGATAAAGCGATCAGTTATGCCGAGTATCAAGATAATTTTCAGGCAGAAATCGCCATGGGAGATAAAAGCAAATTCGCTAAATATCTGCCTCAAAACTGGTCAAGACAGTCCAGGATGGATAGAAAGCTGACCTTAAGAGATGATTTAGTAGCTGCTATAAAAGAAATAAAAGAGCCATTCAACTGGTTAGTGATCACAGAACACTGGTGCGGGGATGCCTCCCAAATAAACCCCATCATACAGAAAGTTGCAGCAGAAAGTGTAGGCAAAATAAACCTGAGATTTATCTATCGTGACGAAAATGAAGCCCTTATCAATGCGCATTTGACGGATGGTAGAAGTAAATCTATACCCATCTTGCTCCATATGGATAGTTCTTTTAACGTACTTAGCACCTACGGGCCTCGACCAGCTGTGGCGCAAAAGATAGTAATGGATATCCTTGCGGCGGGAGGGGATTACAATACAGATTTGCATACCTGGTATGCCAGGGATAAGCAACAGGCCATACAGGATGATCTACTAAATTTGATTCAGAGCTAGCTATACCTCTCAATGATTAAAGGGTTAAGAATTGTTGCTAGCAGTAGTGATCAAGCAAATCTAGGGTTCCTCAAAACTACATAGCGCATTTAGGTGTTTAATGGTGTAATCAAAATACCCATATCACTTATGAAATATCTTTCTACAGTACTAGTTCTCTTTTTAGGAATACTTTTGCTGTCGCCAGCTAATGTGGCTGCCCAAGACGCCAAGGATTTACTCAATAAAGCTCTAAAAGCTCATGGAGGCAAGAAGTACAAGAAAGCGAATTATCAATTTATTTTCAGAGACAAATTATATCGTTTTCAGCACAGTAAAGGCGGATATCACTATAGTGTGAGAAAGACTGCTAATGGGGTCCAAATTTTTGATCAGTTGAAAAATGGCGAATTTTCTAGGTCTTTGAACGGTCAAGCAACGACTTTGGGCAAAAAAGAAATTATGGGTGCCACTGGTGGACTCAACTCTGTAATATACTTCGCCACCTTACCTTATAAATTATTAGACCCAGCGGTGAATTTAGCGCACGGCGGCTCCACTACGATAAAAGGAGTGGCCTATGATCTACTCCATGTTACTTTTGATGAAGAAGGGGGTGGCGTGGACCACGATGACGAATTTATTTATTGGATAAGAAAAGACAATCATAGAATCGATTACTTAGCATACAACTATCGTGTCAATGGAGGTGGTGTGCGTTTTCGTGCAGCCTTTAATACACGGGATGTCGGTGGAATCTTGTTTCAAGATTATGTAAACTACAAGGCGCCAGTGGGAACACCGTTGGCAGATCTCCCTGCGCTATATGAAAAGACTGAATTAAAAGAACTTTCTGTGATTGCTACAGAATCTATTATTAAGCTTTAAGGATTGCTTGATGTCTGATGTAAGTGATACGAAATTGGAAAATGAGTACTGGTCTCAGCGATATGAAGAAGGGCGGACTGGTTGGGATATTGGTTATCCTTCTACGCCCATCAAAGAATACGTTGATCAACTTGGAGAGAAACAAGTTAAAATCTTAATTCCAGGTGCAGGAAATGCCTATGAAGCTGGTTATTTATTTGAGCAAGGATTTGAGCAGGTGTATGTATTAGACATTTCCTCATTACCGCTTCAGCAATTCAAAAAGCGCTATCCCTCTTTTCCAGAAGCTCAATTAATAAAAGGAAATTTCTTTGAGCATGCAGGGACGTATGACCTTATTATAGAGCAAACATTCTTCTGCTCCTTTCCACCTACTAGTGAAAATCGTACTGCCTATGCAAAAAAAATGAGCTCTCTACTGAAGCCAGGAGGAAAGCTAGTCGGACTATGGTTCACGATGCCGTTAACAGGAGATATGGAGAAGCGTCCATTTGGAGGGAGTATAGAGGAATACGTAGGATATTTTGAACCTCATTTTCATGTACACAGTCTAACTCCTTGTTACAATTCTATCCCACCACGACAAGGAAATGAGTTATTCGGAATTTTTATACGTAAATAAGTAATTGTCAAAAATGGCTCGCGGCAATTAAAGCAATTTACTGATATCCTTCTCTATTTTAGAGGGCTTAGTGATGGGGGCATATCTTTTGATAGGTTCTCCTTTTGGGCTAATCAAAAATTTAGTAAAATTCCATTTTATTTTGGATCCTAGAATGCCACCTAAGTTTTCTTTGAGGTAGGTGAATACAGGATGTTCATTTTCTCCATTCACGTCCACTTTTTCAGTGAGTTGAAAAGTGACGCCATGATTCAGTTTGCAGACTTCTTCTATGGTGTCATTGGTCTCCGGTTCTTGGTTAGCAAACTGATTGCATGGGAATCCTAAAACCACTAAGCCATCTTTACCATAAGTCTGATGTAGTTTTTCGAGTCCCTTGAGTTGAGGAGTAAATCCACATTTAGTAGCAGTGTTGACTATAAGTACGGCCTTGTCTTTATATTCTGCCATAGATATAGTCTCTCCAGCGGGTGTATTAACTTTTAAATCGTAGAAGCTCATGATGTGCAAAGTTTTTTATGTAAACGTTAAATAAGGAACATTCTAAAAAAGATAAGGTTTACGTAAGGAGGTGTATAAACGTAAAAAAAGGATTTGCCATTAAGCAAACCCTTTTTTTGTAACTATATACTATATAAAAATAACTAGACAGCTGGTACAGCTGGGAAATCTACTTCTACACCAGTGATGTTGTGCATAATGTTTGTTGTATTGACAATACCTACTGCTACAACAAGGTCGATGAGGTTTTCTTCGTTGTAACCCGCTTCGAAAAATTCATTTTTCAAATTCTCATTTACGTTTCCTCTGTTTTCTGCTATAGCTCTGGAGATTTTACCAAGTGTATTTAACTTTGTATCCCAGCTTGCTTTTCCTTGTCTAAGCTCGAGTGCTTGCTCATCCGTAAAACCATTCATCTTAGCCATTGCGGTATGTGCAGCTTGGCAGTATGAGCAGTTGTTCACGTTACTTACCGCAAGGTCAATTACTTCTTTTTCTTTCTTAGAAAAAGATGTTTCACCATTTGCGTAAGTAAGGAAGTTTCCAAGTGCATTCTTTGAGTGTGCAAATGTTGCATAAAGATTAGGCACAAAACCTAAAGCTGAATTTAGGTTGTTGAAAATTTCCTGGTTTTGAGGAGTTACTTCTGCTGCCGTTGGCACTTTGATTGATGTTGCTGTACTCATTTTGTAATATTATTTTTGATTTATATAATTTATATCATCAGGAAAACAATATTTAAATGATCGAAGTTGTAAAGTCTTTTCAAATTGTTTCATTAGTGTTGCCATCGGGACAACTATTCGTTTACTAAGAAAATAAATCAAGAAATTC
The DNA here is from genome assembly GCA_937923345.1 of uncultured Saprospiraceae bacterium. Taxonomy (GTDB): domain Bacteria; phylum Bacteroidota; class Bacteroidia; order Chitinophagales; family Saprospiraceae; genus JALZVN01. The sequence goes on along the minus strand of CAKZVJ010000031.1, from coordinate 647 downwards.
GCAACTAATTGGCTTGGCTTATTAAATACAAAAAGCCACAATCGAGATTGCTCGACTGTGGCTTTTGTACTTGTTTTGTTATTTATGTTATTATGCTACTTGGGAAGGAATTCTCAATTTCTGACCTGGGTAAATCTTGTCCGGATGAGAAAGCATAGGTTTATTGGCTTCAAAAATAACAGGGTACTTCATTGGGTCACCATACTGCGACTTAGCAATTTTTGATAGGGTGTCTCCTTTTTCAACGGTATAAAAAGTAGCTTCTGGCTCTGGATTAGTAACGTCTATATAGTCCTCTACTGTACAGATGCCTTCTACATTACCAAGTGCTAAAATGATCTTTTCACGATCAGCATTGGTAGCCGTACTTCCATGCACAGATACAGACTTGCCCATGATAAGGTTCATATCCTGAATATTTATACCTTCCAATTTAGTTACTTCAGCCGTAAGCGCTGCGATATCCATTTGCTCCTCCGTTAATGGAGCCTGTGTTGCAGCAGTAGGTGCTGGAGCCGCTTCTTTCTTTTTAAAAATTTTAGCACCCGCATTTTTAATAAAAGAGAATAATCCCATGTCGTTAAATTTCTTTTTTAATGATGAAAATTGAATATAATAGTGTCTAATCTGTGAGGTTTTTTGCGATG
>CAKZVJ010000030.1 GCA_937923345.1 uncultured Saprospiraceae bacterium | reverse complement strand
ACCGTTGTAATCTTAGTTTTTCTGTTCCGCACGAGCTCTAACTGGATGGTCATCTTTTCAAATTTTAGTACAAATCTTTCTTGGTCAAGTACATCGTTTAGGGCCTCCGTACTGAGGTGATTTATACTAAGGATATTGCCTATTTCATTTTTGAATTGTCTCAACAAACGCTTGATGTATTGCAAAGGATATTTCATTGGCCCTTTGACCAATAGTTGTGATATCAATTCTATTTTCAATTTTCTTCGTTCCAATCTGTGTGCATGTTTATCTATTAACTTATTTCAATTCGATTCTGTTGTTGAGAATCTAATAAGAAAATGTTAATAAATTTTAGTGTAGAATATTATAATATGTTGTGTATTCATTTTGAATCACTTATTGAAAATTTTGATCTAAATCTTAATTGGTAAAAAGCAGACAAATTTGTGATTTTAAGCATGACTGATTTTTTGAGAGTAGAATTATGAGTGTCTATTTGAACACTGGACAAGCGATAGTAGCGGTATGAGGCAAGCCGACGACTAGTGAGCTAAGTCTACAAGCAGAATGAGCCGAGAGGCGAATACAAGTGTAGGCTATAGCGAACAGGAGTAGGTGTAGTCGAGTAGGAGCGGATAGCGCGGTCCCGAACTGGGGGTGGTCGGCGGGAAAGCAATTCGGGATGGCCCATAAAAAAAACAGCTGACTCAAAAATGAATCAGCTGTTTTGTTAGTATGCGTAGCGTAATTTATTGCTATAATTATTTTACAACAACTTGGATGTTGTTATTGTCAGCACCATCAGACATCCCTTTAGTAGATAACTGGCCAGCGTTTACCCCTAGTGTAGTAAGGATTTGCTGAATCAATTTAGCTCTACCTGTAGCGATTGCCTTGTTCTTGCCAAAAGCTTGAACTTGGATTTTAGCATTAGGGTCAGCCTTTAATGCTGCAGCTAAAGCCATCACTTCGTCCTTGTTGTAGTTTTTGATCTTGTTACCTGTAGGGTCAAATGTGATATCAGACAAAGTATAAGCAGAAGCACTAGAACCTGTCTTGAACATACCAGAGAACTTCTCTTTTGCTGCCATACCTGCTGCAGAAAGTGCTGCTCCAGTAGCATTAGCTGCTTTACCAGTAGCATCAACTGTTTTATCTGCTGCATTCTTTATCTTCTCACCAAACTTTCCTCCAGCGTTCTTCATTTTGTCTCCAGCATTTTTAGCGCCATCTACCATGTTACCCGCTGCATTCTTAGCGCCGTCAACCATGTTGCCCGCTGCATTTTTAGCACCGTCAGCCATGTTACCCGCTGCATTTTTAGCACCGTCAGCCATATTTCCAGCCGCATCAGCTGCATTTCCAGCCATCTTTTTAGTACCATCAACCATATTACCAGCCGCATCTTTCATAGATCCTGCTGCACCCGCTACTGCATCACCAGCTGCGTTTACCGTCTTGGTAGCACCGTCAGCCATATTGCCCGCAGCATCAGTTACATTGCCTACTGCGTCTCCTGCCATACCAGTTACTTTGTCAGTAGAACCGCCCATGCTGTTCCATAACCAACCTCCGATAGCAACTAGAGCTACGATAGGCAATGCCCATCTTAACCAAGATCCACCCGTCTTAGCAGCATCTGTAGTTACACTTGCTGCTTCTTTAACTGTACTTCTAGCAGCAGAAGATGCGCTAGCTGCAGCAGAAGAAACTGTATTTGTTACTTTACCTTTTGTTGTGTCTGCAAAGCCAAGGATAGAACCCATACCTGCAGGAAGCGCAGATGCTACCTGTTCTTTCTGTCCCATCAACATGTTCATAAGACCGCTAGCATTCAATCCGCCAGACTTCACTTGCTTACCTATCATACCCATTACTACTGGTGCAAGAAGGTTCATTAAGCTAGAAGAAGAGCTTCTGCGCATACCTGTAGCGCTTGTCACTACATCTAAAACAGAACCTAACTTACTTCCTCCAAAAAGAGAACTTGTCAAAAGACTACCTGCGTTCATAAGGTTGCTAGTAGAGCTACCTCCACCAAATATACTTCCTATAGAATCCATGATACCTCCATCGTGATTACCCTTAGTAATCATATCAAGAAGACCACTCGCTCCAGACTCAGTGCTACCTTTTCCGATAACACCTCCTAAAAGAGAAGGTAATAAAGCGTTGATACCAGAACTGGTATTTGCGCTACTTTCACCAAGAAATTTACTTGCTTGTTCTACCACAGAACTACCCATTGAGTCCTGAAGCATTTTTAATAAATTAATAGACATAGAATTTCGATTTTGAATTTTGATTTAATCTGAAAATAAATTGTAAAGGATTATTTATTTAGGTTGAATACACGAGGTATCCTGGTTTGTGTTCGTTTTATAAGTTTTGTTTCCAATCTTTTTACGCATGTCTATATATAAAGTCACATACAAGATACTAAAATTTTGGTTTATAGCTTATTATAATGTATAAATTGCTAAAATCAAGGACTTAGCCACCAAATTTAATTTGGCTGAGGTGCTCTTTTACCCCAATAAGTAGCAAGTAAAAAGCCCGATATTAAGTGCCATATTCCCCACCATGCGGCTATAATGGCCATGCCCCCTAAACCATTAAAAAAATTAAAAATTAATATCAAAGCGAGGCCAGTATTTTGAATTCCGGTCTCGATAGATATGGCTCTAGCGCTATATTCAGGCAGCTTATTTGCCCTGGCAAACCAATAGCCCATCATCAAGGCAAGGGCATTGTGCACAAGTACTATTACGAACACCCAGTGCACATAGTTTCTGAGGTCATCAAATTTCAGATAGATGGCGACTACTGCAAAACTGACAAATATGATCATGGACAATGCCTTTACTGCTCGATTTATTTTTGCGGTAAACTTTGGTAAAAAATGATTGCTCAACATGCCCAAGGCCAGCGGTAAAAAAATCAACAAGAAGATGGTTTGAAACATTTGGCTAGGCGCTACACTAATTTCTATGTTGCTGTCTACGGGTATACATCGTGTCCATATCGAAAAAGATAATGGCGTAAGTACGATCGCAAAGACGGTAGTGATACTTGTCATCAAGATGCTCAGCGCGGTATTGCCTTTGGATAGATGCACCGCATAGTTAGAGACATTGCCCCCTGGACAAGCGGCGATAAGCATCATCCCCAGCGCGATAGAGCTTGCTGGCGCAAAAACATACACCATAGCAATCGATAATAAAGGGAGCAATAAGAGCTGTGAGGTGAGGCCTACGATGGCGGCCTTTGGTTGCTCCAATACTCTTTTGAAGTCGGACACTTTTATGTCTAAGGCTACTGCAAACATCAAAAAGGCTAGGCACATATTTAATAGGAACAGCTGCCCTGTTCCAAATTCAAATTGTTGTAAATCGATGTCCTGCATATTGGTAAGGTAATTAATGAGTCCGCTCCGAAAAGTCACGAAACCACAAAATGACTCTTTTGGCGATATTTTATATTTTTTCAATCCACTGATGCTCAGGCATCACTGAATTTCAAGAATAAAAAATCTCATCCAAAATAGAACATTTTTTGCAATCCGCTACTTTCCGAAGTGGACTCATAGTTTTTAATCTTTTCGATTTGGTATTTTATTTTTAAGTCGGCGGTAGGAGCTATGTCGAATTCAAGTGGGTTGATCTTGTAGCTTAATTGTAGTCAAGCATATGTACATTGTGTTGAGACACGTATACACTACAAACATTTCTCAAGATTACTACAACATCCTGCGTTCACAACATTTTCTTTTAGTCCTTAAGTTCTCCCTTCTTTGCCATTGCCGCAAAGAAGCAAAAGTCTAGGCAGATCGCAAGGTCACTCTTTTAGGCATTGGTTAGGTGTCTGCATTATGCAATAGCTATTTTTGCTTACCAAGTTGGAAATCGCCTGCTTTCCTAATTTCACTTGAATGCTAGTTGTTTCTTTAGTTTTGTCCAGTAGATTAGCTAGAAAGTGAATTAAATACTGTTTTTCATGCTGTCGTTCATTAAAACCGCTAACGGCGATTTCTCTCTGGGTGACTGTGCTCACTGCCGGAAAATTTCATTATAAATTAAAGAAACTAAAATGGATTTGATAAAGCTTTTATTATTGACTTCTGAATTGTAAAAGGTATTGACATATTGTAGAATGTTCTAATATTGATTCAAGTTTATCTAATTTCAGAAGTGTGTTCCAACGCAAACATTTACCCAGCCCTTATTTCTCAAAAATTACCGAAGCCTTCTTATCTTGCATAATGAAATATATTTTCAAATGGGGCATCATCGGACTAGGCAAAATAGCGGAGAAATTTGCCGAAGATTTATCGCATACTGAAAATGGCGTTTTGCATGCCGTAGCTTCACGATCCATTGATAAGGCAAAAGATTTTGCTACGAAGCATAAAGCGCAACATGCGCTAGGTAGTTATCCTGAGATTTTGAATATTTCAGATCTAGACGCCGTTTATATTGCTACTCCGCACAATTTACATGCAGAAAATACATTAATGTGCTTGGAGGCTGGCATTCCAGTATTGTGCGAAAAGCCCTTGGCTATCAATCTACCGCAAGCCCAAGAAATGGTGGCCCTCGCAAGAAGTAAAAACATCTTTTTGATGGACGCTATTTGGACGCGCTTTTTACCGCATTTCGTAGAAGTGAAAAAGATAGTCGATAGCGGAGTACTGGGACCAATCACTTCTTTAAAAGCAGATTTTGGTTTTCAAGCCGATCCCCAAAAACACAAAAGACTCTTTAATAAAGATCTCGGTGGCGGTGCGCTATTGGATATTGGGATATATCCCATTTTTGCTGCCTATACGCTTTTAGGGAAGCCTAGAGAAATATATGCAAAGGCAGCGTTTGGTGATACGGGGGTAGATATGAAAGTGGATATGGATTTTGTATACGATATTACCTGTAGTGCTCATTTGACTTGTACTTTACTAGAAGACACCGCCTCTGACCTGATTATTGAGGGCGAATGGGGGACACTAGAAGTAGGCCATAGATTTCATGGACCCAATAATTATGACTTGAGAATTAGAGATAAACCCCGAAAAACCTCAAATTTTAAGTATAATTGTAACGGCTATATGTATGAAGCGAATGAAGTAGCGCGTTGTATTGGCCTTGGACAGACTGAAAGTGAATATATGACTCTTGAATTTTCCTTGGAACTCATGCACTTACTAGATCAGGTCCGTAAAAAAGTGGGCATATTTTATTTACAATATGATGTATAATACGATGATTCGATTTTTAATAGTTTTTCTTTTGCTGCCGATGGTGTCCATATTTTTACATGGACAGAATATTGATTTTTCAAAAAAATCGCTTGCCTTAGATAAACCATTAACGACTATAGCTTTTGGATCATGCAATAATCAAAAAAAAGACCAAGGCTACTGGGCCAATATTGCTGATGAAAATCCAGATCTATGGATATGGTCAGGAGATATCGTCTATGCAGATACAGAAGATATGCGGGTCAAAGCCGACGAATATCAAAAACTAAAAGTAAACCCTGATTATCAAAAATTTTTAGGACAGGTGCCCGTGATAGGTATTTATGACGACCATGATTATGGAGTCAATGATGCATGTAAAACTTATCCAAAGAGAGCTCAATCGCGCGATTTGCTGTTAGATTTTCTGGATGTTCCTGCTGAGCAACCCGTGCGTACGAGAGAAGGTGCCTACCAGTCTTACACGATCGGTCCCGATAGCCAGCGCGTAAAAATAATTCTATTAGACACTCGATATTTTCGAGATGAGCTAGAAAAAAATCCAGCGAAAGGAGGACAGCGCTTTTTGCAAAACAAACAAGGGGATGTTCTTGGCTATGACCAGTGGAAATGGCTAGAACGAGAACTCAAAGATTCAGATGCCGGCGTCCACATCATCGTCACCAGTATACAGTTGATTCCCAAGGAGCACTACTTTGAAAAGTGGAGCAACTTCCCCGCCGCGAGACACAAATTCTTCAGAATGTTGTCCAAGATCAAGCCCACTTGCCCCATTCTTATCAGCGGCGATAGGCACATCGCGGAGATTTCTATGGTAGAGCTTCCTGACATGGATTTCCCTTTGTATGAAGTGACGAGCAGTGGATTGACACATGCTAGAACGGAGAAGAAGGAGGAGCCCAATCAGTTTAGAGTCGGCGATCTCATGCCTAAGCTCAACTATGGTGTGCTCAGAATAGATTGGTCTACCGAGATCCCAAGTGTCACGGCGGAGATCAAAGGGATCGAAAGTGACCTACTGCAAGAGTGCCAGTTGGACTAGCCCTACACATTCCTTACAGGATGTGATAACCAATTCTTATTTCTGGTGTTTCACATGGAAAATAACCTTATTTTTGCGTCCTGAATACAATGTAGCATGGAAAAGACAGATATACTTATTATAGGTGCGGGCCCCTGTGGTTTGTTCACCGTTTTTGAGGCAGGATTGGTCAAGTTGAAGTGTCACCTAGTGGACTCCCTTCCACAGACAGGCGGACAGTTGTCAGAGATATATCCTAAAAAGCCGATTTATGACATTCCAGGGTTTCCGAGCATATTAGCCGGAGAGTTAGTGGACAATCTCATGAAGCAGATCGAGCCTTTCAAGCCTGGATTTACACTAGGAGAGAGAGCAGAAAGCATTGAGCGATTGGAGGATGATAGCTTTGTGCTGACTACGAGTCGCGGTACCAAGATCAATGCACCAGTGATCTGCATAGCAGGGGGCTTAGGGTGCTTTGAGCCTCGCAAACCGCCGATTGAAAACCTCAGCCAATTTGAGGACAATGGGGTGGAGTACATCATCAAGGATCCAGAATTTTATCGAGACAAGAGAGTAGTCGTGGCCGGTGGCGGGGACTCCGCTTTGGATTGGACGATATTTTTGGCGGACGTAGCGAGCGAGGTGATGTTGATCCACCGACGCAAAGATTTTCGCGGCGCGCTAGACTCTGTAGAGAAAGTAATGGAGCTTTCCGAAGCCGGAAAAATTAAATTATTGACCAATGCGCAGGCCGTTGGTTTGAGAGGAAATGGCAAATTGACGGACGTCGTCATCAAGCATAAAGAGCAGGGAGAAGTCGTCCAACCTACGGATCATTTTGTCCCCCTTTTCGGTCTATCACCTAAGCTGGGACCCATCTCTGAGTGGGGACTCAACATTACGAAGAATGCCATTGAGGTGGACACCAAGGACTACAGTACCAACGTCCCAGGCATCTACGCGATTGGCGATATCAACACCTATGAAGGAAAGCTCAAATTGATTTTGTGTGGATTTCACGAAGGTACCATCATGGTGCAGTCTGCCTTCAAGCGCATCAATCCAGACAAAAAATTAAGCTTCAAGTACACGACCGTCAATGGCGTAAACGGCTTTGATTAGATTATTTTTAGCGGCAAAGATGTAGTGTCAATTTCAGGCAAGGAGCACAGTGTTTATGATATGTCATTGAGTCCACTCTAGAAATTGTCGCCAAAAGAGTTACTATCTGGTTTCGTGAGCGTTCGGACCGGCGCGCAAGTACCGAATAGCATTTATAGTTCATAGGTAAGGGTGTTCAGAAAAATTGTTACAGTATTTTTCATGTTAATTTTTTCTAAATACTCATGAAGTTCGCGATTTTTAACAAAAGCTAAGCTAGCGCTGGCGAAACCACCAAAGTACTCCATAGTCAAAGCTCACTAATACAAGTCACCAAAGTTTTCTATGGTGTCTTGTACAAAAGGGGGATGGTTATAGTGAATCCCGAGAGTCGGGACAAGTTCTGGTGGTTTCGTACTCGCTCGGAAAGCTCATTAAGATATTTACTCAACAGAAAAAATGGTTTGATTTTTTTTTCTGAGAAGCCTTAGTTCATAGTCCATAATTGTTGTGGGCGATTCCAATCCACAAATAGAAGACGCCAGCACAGCATTCATCATTCATCATTGATTTGGGCGATCCCCTACCCACAAATAGAACACGCCAGCACAGCATTTATAATTTATAATTATTTAGGTTGATGTCATGCACATGCCAGCACAGCATTTATAATTTATAATTTATAATTATTTAGGGCGATCCCCTACCCACAAAGTACATGCCAGCACAGCATTTATACTTTATCATTTATAATTTATAATTATTCAGGGCGATCCCCTACACCCAAAGTACATGCTAGCACAGCATTTATACTTTATCATTTATGAGTCCACTCCGGAAGGTAGCGGATTGCAAAAAATGAACTATTTTGGATGAGATTTTTTATTCTCGAAATTCAGTGATGCCTGAGCATCAGTGGATTGAGAAAATGAAAAATATCGCCAAAAGAGTCATTTTGTGGTTTC
>CAKZVJ010000029.1 GCA_937923345.1 uncultured Saprospiraceae bacterium | reverse complement strand
ATAGATAATTTTCCAGAGATCAACGCGCATCGAATATTGAAAGAAGTGTTTTAGTCAATGATCAATGCAATTCTAACTTGTTCAAACCAATTTTCAATGTGCAATTTTCAATGGACAATTTTCAATGCCTTTCTTTATGCGCAATTCGATGATTCATACTTTTCTTATGCCTTTGGGGGAATGATTACATTTTATTGCTTTTGTTCTTTGTGTAAAAAAATAAATTTGAATGTATAGCGTCATTTTTTTTGGGGCCATGCCGATGCTCCCGAAAGCGCTTTCGGGATCGGCACCGGGCTATGCGTCACTACGCTTTGCTTCGGTACTTGTCTGTGGAAAAACACAGACAAGCACTACTCCCTGAGGTCGTATGACTACTATCCCTTGTCCATAAAATGTAATTTGTTAAGGCGGAATTTTAGAGAGATATTTTGCTTAACTTTGGAAAGAGTTTATACAAAAACATATAAAATAACCGCATGAATATTCGCAATACGCTTTTTTCATTTTTATTCTTCTTTGTATTTTTTTCAACTCCTGCTTGTATAATAGGACAGATTTTCGCCGATAACATTATTCCAATTAATATTGAGTCAAGTTTAAAATCGGACTTGATTACAATTGATGTTAATGGCGATGGAGATATAGATATTATTCATAGTGGACAGGAATTAGTCCTCTATCAGAATATGGGAAATTTTGTATTTGAAAACAAAGGTACTATTTATGATGGTTCATTAGGAAGGTTTGGTTTTCATGATATTGTAGATTTTAATAATGATGGACTGGAAGATTTATTTTTTTCGGGTGTTTCTCAAGATTATTCTTCAATGAACATAAGTGTTCTAATTAGCAATGGGAATGGAACCTTTAGTTTGGAGCTTGTTCAAGACCTAGATCTATTAGTTGATCAGCCGAGAATAGCAGTGGGTGATTTTAATAATGATGGAGATTGTGACTTTATATTGGTTAGAGAGATTGATCAATTAATAGAATGGTATGATAATAATGGCGATGAATTTGAAGTGATACAGGTCCAAAATATAGAGGGGATTATTTCAGTTCAGTCTGTTGACCTTGTAGATCTAAATAATAATACATTTCTTGATTTGGTTATAAATTATGTATATCTAGATCCTAATATTAAGTTTTACGAAAATGATACACAAGGTAATTTTTTGCCACCTCAAATTGTATTTGATGGTGCTGGAATTGCTGTAGATATTACTGTGCCAAAATTTGGGGATTATGATAACGATGGCGATAACGATGTGTTTTTGGCAGTAGAGGGAACAGATAGCTTTGGACTGGTCAGAAATGAAAATGATTTTTCTGATTTTATGAATTTTGCCAATAAAGTAGTTCCGCAAATTTGGGCACTTGAAATAGGGGACGTGGATGGAGATGCTAATATTGATATAATTTTAGGTGGGACTAATGGTATGAATCAAGAATTAGGATGGTTCTCTAATGATGGTGCAGGGGAACATGAATATAGTCTTATCAATAATAATATTGGTAGACCATGCACAATAAAGTTATTTGATTTGAATAATGATTCTTTCGATGACTTACTTATTTCTTATCGTGATGAATATAATAGTGGCGATTTGAAATATGGGATTATTCCTAACATTTCTTCAAATTCACATATTTCTGGTTGTGTATTCTTCGATGAAAACCAAAATGGCCGAAGGGATACGAGCGAACAAAATATTGATATTACTCAAATTTCAATTGAGTCAGAAAATTTGTTGTTGAATACAAATGAAGATGGTTGTTATACCTTTTTCTTAGATGATGGTGTATATACCATCACGCCTGTTATTCCTTCCTCTTGGGAATTAACTTCAGATTCTGTCAGTTACACAGTGACTATTGCTGGGAATTCAGTTTCGGATTTAGATTTTGGCATTAGTCCAACAGAGCAACTGTTAGCAGGGCAAATGCATGCAGTCTCTGGAATAACAAGATGCAATCGAGAAACAAGATTTGATTTTATATTTCAAAATGTTGGGACTACCATAATTACGGAAGGAATTGTTTGGGCCTTTCCAGATGATTTGGTTTCGTTAGCCAGCGAATTAAATCCAATAGATACCATTGGTTTTACAGGAGAGTGGGGATGGACATTTGAAAACCTTTTGCCAGGGCAAACTATAAAGCGGTCGCTGTTGCTCAATATTCCAGGTTTAGGTGGAGATGTAGAGCCGGGTACCCTGATAAAAATATTCTCTGCTACCGAGGCGAAAGACACGCAGGACTTTGTGAATTTCTTTAAGAATAACTTTGAGTCCGAGATATTGTGCGCTTATGATCCCAATGATAAACTTGTCAATCCAGATATTGAAGGAGATGAGAACTATACCCAATTCAAAGACACGATGATTTATACGGTTCGCTTTCAGAATACAGGAAACGATACCGCATTTACCGTAGTGATTCGAGATACCTTAGATCAGAATTTAGATGTTAGCACTTTTAATATTCTAGCATCCAGTCATAGAGAAGTTCTGCAGACCCAAATTCTAGAAGATAGATTTGTTGCTTTTTCATTTGAGGATATTTTATTGCCAGATAGTACTATTGATTTTATCGGCAGTCAGGGGTATGTGAGTTATAGTATAGAGCCAAAGGATGGTCTTGAAGAGAATACCATCATAGAAAACACCGCATCCATTTTCTTTGATTTTAACCCACCGATCGTTACGAATACCACACTAAATACAATGGTAGAATGCTTGCCCATTCCTGTTGAAGAGGTGACAGTAATTATCGAAGCTGGTGAATCTCATACATTACCTGATGGGACTGTAGTGATGGAGAGTGGAGCGTACGTGACTGATATCTTAGATGATGACAATTGTCCCATAGAGACGATAATCACTACACTTGAAGTGCTGACGAGTACAAGTGAGTTGCCTTGGGATACTTATGTGAATATCACACCGAATCCTGCGAATGGCTTCGTGTGTCTTGATATAGAATCCTCAACAAGTATAAGCCATGTAATGGTCATATACAATATCACTGGTGAGAAAATACACCAGCAAAATATATCTTCAAAATCAAACCATATTGAACTTTCAAATTTTTCTTCAGGGATGTATTTGTTGCATTTGATAAGTAAAGAGGATGAAGTACTAGCAGTGAAAAAGTTGGTAGTACATTGATTGCAGAGCTAGTCTAGGACTTGACAAAAATTCATATTGAAGAATGAAAAACTTGTGCTTAAAAATAATATTCCTTGGCTGAGTCTATATTTTACTCATCCACCCCAATGTAAATCTCCACTACTCCATCAGTAGGATCTTTTGTGGCTTCACTATACAACTCAAAATCTGATTTAAAATTTCTCTTGAGATTTGATTCCCAAATTTCTGTCCATTTTTGTCCGACTGCTTGGCCGGTGGTGAGGTCTCCTTTAGCAGTGTATACTTTGTAAGTGTTTGCCGCTATACTGTGCGATACCAGGCCCTCTGGAATATTGTCTATGGCATTAACTTCACAACCTAATACCACATCATAAGGTTGGGTATGGTCACCTTCATAGTTGGTGTAGATGCAATAAATGTTACCATTGACTTTGTTGGGGATAAGGGAGTGAATATCCTGTCCCTTGAACCTTCCCCATAAGGCTCCAATGTCTTGCATGGCTTGTCCTCCTGCGTTGGTTGTTTTTACCGAAATGCCTACTATCTGAATGGGATCTAAAGTTTTATTCATAATCTTAAATATACCAAATTTCTAAACAATCGCGACGTGCCGAAGGCGCCAAAGCACGTCGCACGGAGTGCGCAAGGACAAGGGGTAGTAGCGGCATCCCTTTTTTGCGGGCGGGTAGAGACACAAAATCTTGTGTCTCATTGCGGGCGAGCAAAAGGGATATAGCGGATGACACGGTCCCGTCTCGATGCATCGAGATCGGGATGGCCCATCCCAAGACAAAATCCTATCTTTGCATCCATAACTAAACAAATGAAAGTACATATAATAACTATAGGCGATGAACTGCTGATAGGTCAGATTATCAATACGAATGTGGCTTGGATGGGAGAGCAGGTGACGCTTCATGGAGGACAAGTGGTAGGCTCAAGTACAGTAGGGGATACGAAAGAGGGAATAAGGCGTTATGTGCGGATGGCGATGGAAGAAGCAGATGTGGTATTGTTGTCAGGAGGGCTCGGACCGACAAAAGACGATATCACTAAAAACGTGTTGGCAGAGTACTTTGATAGCAAGATGGAGTTTCACGAAGAGACTTATGAGCGACTCTGCAAAATGTTTGAGCGTTTTGGGCGAGATCCGCTACCGTCACACAAGGAGCAATGCTATATGCCGGTAGGTGCGAAAGTGCTGACCAATAAAAGGGGGACAGCGCCTGGGATGTGGTTTGAAAAAGAGGGTAAGGTCGTGGTCTCCATGCCAGGAGTACCTTATGAAATGAAGTATCTTATGGAGCATGAAGTCATCCCTGCATTGCTAGACAAATTTACTTTGCTACCAAGTGTGTATAAGACGATATTAACCGCCGGGACAGGGGAATCGGTAATTGCTGAGCTCATAGCGCCCGTCACGGATGCCTTACCACCCCATTTCAAGGTGGCTTTTTTACCAAATTTGGGGAAGGTACGGGTGCGCTTGGGGGCCTATGGTACAGATAAGGTTCAATTAGAGAAAGAGGTAGAAGAGGCTGTGGCAAGCGTAGTGGCCTTGATGCCTGATTTGGTGTTTGGGTATGATATGGCGACTCAAGAAGGAGTCTTGGGTGAACTGCTCAAGGCAAATAACCTGAGATTGTCTACTGCGGAAAGTTGCACAGGTGGATATGTGGCCCACCGAATTACGAGTGTATCTGGTTCCTCTGCCTACTATGTAGGAGGTGTAGTGGCCTATGCCAATGAGGTAAAAATGCAAAAATTGGGGGTTTCAGAGGCTATATTGGAAAACAATGGGGCGGTCAGTGAAGAAACTGTGATCGCTATGGTAAACGGGGCTTTGGAGCGATACAATAGTGACATAAGTGTTGCTATTTCTGGAATAGCGGGTCCAACGGGCGGGACAGAAGCTAAACCCGTCGGTACCATATGGATAGCCCTTGGGAGTCAAAATAATGTGAAAACATATAAACTTCAATTAGGAAAAGACCGTTTGAAAAATATAGAATATACAGGCAATTTTTGCCTAAATAAGCTACGGTGCTTCGTTTTAGAGAATTATTAAAGCTAATCCTTCTTTTTTATGCACATATTGCCGTTTAGCTTGTTATTTTTGTGTGGACTAATAATTAACGTGTAAATTTTATCAAAGAATGGCCTTAGTAGAATTGGTAATGCCTAAAATGGGAGAGAGTATCATCGAAGCGACCATCCTTAAGTGGGTGAAAAACGTGGGTGATAGCGTGGAAGCAGATGAAACAATCCTCGAAATAGCGACCGATAAGGTAGATTCTGAGGTACCTTCTCCTACTGCTGGGGTCATCACGGAGATTATGTATCAAGAGGATGATGTAGTAGAGGTGGGAAAGGTCCTAGCGATGATCAGTACAGATGGTGAAATGCCAGCCAAATCAACTGCCCCAGTCGAGGAAGTAGTTGCTACAAATGGGCAAGCCAATGGACATGTGCCAGAGAAAGTAGCCGCGGTAGCGACTCCTCCGGTGACGGTGTCCGCTCCCCAGCCTAAAATGGAGCCTGTATTAGCGGGCGGGGGGTCTGATAGATTTTACTCTCCATTAGTTAAAAATATAGCCCAAAAAGAAAATATCTCTTACCAGGAATTGGATACCATACCAGGTACCGGTCTAAATGGTAGAGTGACTAAGAAAGATATCCTGCAGTATGTCAATAATAGACCTGCCAACGGAGGCAATGTATCTGCCCCTGTCGCGGTACCTGCAAGTAACGGTATAACAGCCAACCAAGTCGCTGCACCTACTCCAAAACCGCAGCAAGTCGCAACGAGCAAAAGCAACGAAGCGCCAATCGCTGAAGGGAACGTGGAAATTATCGAAATGGACCGTATGCGAAAGCTGATCGCTAAGCACATGGTCAATAGCAAGCAGACTTCTCCACACGTCACTTCTTTTGTAGAGGCGGACGTTACGGATTTGGTCAACTGGCGCAATAGTGTGAAAAAGGACTTTATCAAAAAATATGGAGAAAAAATTACCTTCACTCCGATTTTTGTCGAAGCGGTAATCAAAGCGCTAGCGGATTATCCAATGGTCAACGTCTCTGTATCAGGAGACCATATCATTGTCAAGAAGGATATCAATATTGGGATGGCTACTGCCTTGCCGAATGGTAACTTAATCGTACCGGTCATAAAGCATGCAGATAGAATGAATCTACTCGGCTTGACCAAAACAGTAAATGAATTGGCTGCAAATGCCAGAGCAAATAAATTGAGCCCAGAACAAATACAAGGGGGGACTTTTACATTAACCAATGTAGGTACTTTCGGAAATGTGATGGGTACTCCAATCATAAACCAACCTCAGGTGGCTATCCTCGCAGTAGGGGCTATACGTAAAAAACCAGCAGTATTAGAAACAGAGCACGGCGATGTAATCGCAGTGCGCCAGATGATGTTTTTATCTTTGTCTTATGATCATAGAGTAGTCGACGGATTCCTCGGTGGATCATTTTTGAGAAGGGTAGCAGACTATCTGGAAGCTTTCGACAAAACAAGAGAAATATAGCACTTTTGAGAAAAATCTTTCGGGCCGGTTTTATTTTATTGATAGCTATGGTGGCTAGTCAGTCTATAGTGTCTGGGCAGGACCTTGGCAAGCTAAAGAAGCAAGCGGATGTTTACTTTGAAAACAACGCTTATGACAAAGCCTTCTACTACTATACACAGTACTCCAATCGAAAAGCCTTGGATAGGGATTCGCGATATAAAATGGGAGTAGCCAGCTATGAAGTAAATGATCTCAATCAAGCTCAGAAGATTTTTTCTGAACTGATTCAAGAAAAGAATTTTGATAATGGAGCCTATTTTTATCTAGCACGGCTCTCACATATCATCCTAGATTTTAATAAAGCCGAAGATTTATACAAGTTGTATTTAAGAGATACGGATTCTAAAGATGATCGCATTTCTATTACGCAGGTGCGAAATTATATTCGCAATTGTAACGTCGGTACTCGCCTCCTGACTTTGCCTGAAGAAGCTTTGGTGGAGAACTTGGGAAAAAATATTAATACTTCCTACGATGAGTTTGGGGCGGTACAAAGTCCCAATTACCAAGAGAAAATTTATTTCTCCTCTGCCAGGAAAGGCGCGCGAGGAGGCTTGAGAAATGAGCGAGGCCTCAGAGATAATGAATATGGTAATTACAACAGCGATCTATATTTTAGTAAAATAGACGGTGGGGTATGGGCGCCTGCTGAAGCAATGGGTGGTTTGCTCAACAGTGAGTCAAAGGATGTACTCTTGGGCTTTAGCCAAGCCGGAAATGTGTCTTATCTTTTTAGAGGAGAAACGTATAGTGAGGGTAGACTCTTAGTAGACACCTTTAACGCAAATCAAGAAGAGGCGCTTCCGCCTAGACCGTTTACGTCGCCAATCAATATGGATAAAGGTGATACACAACCTTTTTTCTTTAACGATAGCCTCGTGATATTTTCTAGTTTTAGAAAAGGCGGCTATGGTGGATATGACCTATACGCTATGGTGAAGAGTGGAGAGGATTGGATGCAGCCATTCAATCTAGGGCCAGAGATAAACTCTGCTTTTGATGAAATGAGCCCATTCTTATCTATTGATGGCAGATCACTTTACTTCAGTTCTAACAATTGTAGAAAATCTCTTGGTGGGCATGATATATTTCACGCTCGCTATGATGAAGAAACTAAACGTTGGGCTAAGGTCAAGAATATGGGTATTCCTATCAATTCTTCAGAAAACGATACGGACTTTTATTTGTCTAAAGACGGCACTAAAGCATATTTGACTTCAGACAGAAAGAGTGGCTTCGGTAAAAGAGATATTTATATTTCTTACTTCACCTCTAGCCGCGAAGAGCAAGCAGGTAGTAAACAGCCGCTTACATTTATTCAACTAGAAGATATAGAAAAGCGAATTGCTATTTCACAACAAATAGCGGCAGGCAATACCTCTAGTGTAGGTGTAAGTTATAATATAGAGGAGGAGGTAAGGGTGCCATCTAGCGTAATGGTAGAGTCTGTATTCTACACTTCTGACAGAGACTTGCTATCCGAAGCCAACAAAAGAAAAATTGACGTAGTAACGGAGTTACTCAAATTAGATAACTCTTTGACTTTGCGTATAGAGTGTCATACCGCACCATCGGGCCCATTGCCATTTGATATGTATTTCAGTGTGAAGCGAGCAGAAAAAGTTGCACAAAACATCATTGCAGAAGGGATACCTGCTAGGAAGATTCAGGTGGCTGGCTTTGGCCCCCTTTACCCCATTGCAAAAAACCAAATCAATGGTATCGAAAATGAAGCGGGTAAAAAGTTAAACAACAGAATCGATTTTAAAATTCAAGGTGAGTCGGAAGCGGGTATCGATATTCAATACAATCTGCCGATTGTAAGCAAGTATCAAGCAGATAATAAGGCTTCTCAATTGAATAAGAATTACCAAGGCCTCACCTATAAAATTCAAATCGCTAGTACCACACAGTTGTTTGACGATGAAGTGCTTAATCAATTGCCAGATCCAAAAGTGGAGAAGCGCATGACGGAAAGCAGGTACCTTTATACCATCGGAACCTACCGCTTTTACAACAGTGCTGTAGAGTTCAAATCAGAATTGGCCAAATTGGATATCAAAGAAAGTAAAGTCATTCCATATATCAACGGAGAAAGAATAGGCGACGCTCAGGGCTTATCTCTAATCGAAAAATACCCTGACCTACAGGAGTATTTTGAGCGGACTAAGTAGTTAATTATAAATTACAAAGTATAAATTATAAATGCAGTTCTGTCGAAGACTGGATTAACTTGAAGTGTAGTCAAGTCGCGTGGAGAGAGATGCTTTTCGTTTATAATTTATAATTCACCATTTATAATTCTCTTCATCATTAAATAATGATCTTACTTAGCTTAAACCCGCGCATTTCTTTTTTAGCTGCAATATAATCAGGCGCCATACCTAAGATGAATCCACCACCACCCGCACCGCATAATTTCAATTTAAACAATTCGCTGGTCAAGCCTTTGAACCATAGATCATGGAAGTTGGGCATAATCATCGATTTGAAATGTTTGAACTGAAACATAGAGATATCATGCATACTGTCAAACAAGGCAGCCCATTTCTTTTCTTGTAGATGGTCGATGGCTTTACGTACATCTGGCACGAGTACCGACTTCAATTCTGCAAGGTATGCTTCATCTTGGATGCGCTCCTTGAATGCCGCTACCAATGGAGCTGTAGTGCGAGATCGCAAAGTGTCAATCAAAAAGAAGGTGCAATCTGCGGTCCAATCTATTTTATCTATAAGATGTACTTCCTTTTCTTCATTGATCAAAACGGGCTTGGCAAAGTAGCTGACTAGGGGGTCCATGCCGCTGCTATTGCCATGAAAGTGGTTTTCGATGTACCGAAGCTCTTTTCTTACCTTGAGTAAATTTTCTGATTTACTCAGACCAAACTTTTTCAATACGGCCGCACTCACAGAACCAGAACTACCGGCGCCATAGCCTATAGGAATGCTGGTGTCGAAGAGCAATCCTTTTTGCAGCGCTCTTTCAAATGCGCGTAAATCTAGAAACGTACACTGTTCTCTTTTGAGGTATTGCAGCAAATTTTGTAAGTGTACATGAGAGGGATGAGGCGCATCGCTGTATTCCCATTTGCTCGTAAAGTTGCGGATGGGTACGGCTAAGGCGGGAGAACCAAACAGAATGGTATACTCTCCAAACATTAATATTTTGGCTGGAAAGGTTCTGCTCATTCTGCAAGATTTTGTTGCATAATCAAATCACTATAGGACACTGATACAAGATCTTTGTCTTCAATTTTTAATTGACGCATGTACGAATTGCACTGATTCAAAATGACCTCGTAGTCGAGTGTGTTACTTTCATCTATAGCCTCTATTTCTACAAAGGTACCTAAGCCTTGCACCGTATCGAGATGAAATTTTACATTATCGATAAAATATATTTCACGCACCTTGTCTACAACACATAGCCTAGGGTGCACTTCCTCCAAAATAGCCTTCAAGTTTTTCGATTCATTGGGCTTATAAAGCAATACGGTCGACTTTTTAGGCGCCTTGGTATTTGGACGATTATAGTAGATGAGATTTGTTTCTACATTTCCTTGGCGCAATTTTAGCCGTCCAGCGTCCACCTTAAAGTAAGTATCGATTTGATGATCGGTGCCTTTATGAAAAGCATTTTGGTCTTTCAAAAATGTTCGAATTTCATCTATCCTATTCGAGCGGGCTTTTATTTCTGCTATTTGCGGCATTGCACAAAGATGCAGAATTCATCATTGAATATTTCAATGCATCGATAATAAATTTTAAGGGCTATAATGATTTGTTTTTGGGCACTTCCTAATCCCGAGAAAAACGGGATTAGGACCAGGTCATTCGCTTGTATTCGCAGGGCTAGGTATCTATTCAGGTAGAAGCTAGAGGCGTATGCCCCGAGCCTTCGGGCTCATCCACCTCTAGCTTTACCTTCATTAGACACCCAGCCCTACTCATATCGCTGCTACCCTTAGCGCAAAATTTTGGTTGATTGCTCAAAGTAGATTTATTGTTACAAGCTAAGCCGCTAGGCAATATTCAAGGCTATTAGACGACTTTATCATCAATATTTAACAGATTTTTTTCTAACAAAACCACTTTCTCAAAGAAATACTCCGCTTCTTAAAATTCTTACCCGTTCATAATGAAACAAACACATATATTAACTGTTTATATATATGTAATAAAGATAATGTGTTTTGCACACCCAAGGAATTAAAAACTTAAAGATGAATAACAAATCGTTTTATCCAATTGTCATACTTTTTATGATGGCTAGTACTTTGCTAGCACAGAATACCACCAAGTATGTCATACAACTAGGCGCAACAAGTGCTATAAATATGGATAAGCTCCAGGCGCTTTCTGATATTGCAAATGTATACTTCAATCCACTACAAGATCAACAAAGCCATGAAATCATTTTGGGCTCATTTGAAAATGTATCAAAAGCAGAAGCGGTTATCCAGAATCTAGATTTGCAAAAATTGGGTACCGCTTACGTCGCTCCACTACCGCTATCAAAAGGGATAGAAGTTTACGTTATTCAACTAGCAAAATATAACAATCACGAAGCTATCAATTGGGATCGATATGCAGGTCATGGCAAAATGTACACGACCATCGAACATGGAGAATTTAGCTTAGTGACAGGAATATTTCCAGATTACGAATCTTCCTTGGAGTTGCATAATGATTTATTCAACGCAGGATTTACCTCTGCTGAAGTAATGAAAATCAATAGCATCTATTTGCATGAAGTCAATCAAAAAGATATTTCTTTTCAAAAAGAACTTCAACAAAGACCTGTTGGCAAGGCTTCAGAATTTACAGCAAAAGGCGGTACCATTATGACCACCGCGAATGATGAGATACCTCCTATTGTATCTAGAGTAGCACTGGCAAAGGCTATCGCTCCAGCTATTAATGAAGATTTAGCTAGAAATTCAGTTAAGAATTTACAGTCCGTATTGCTAGTGTTTGGCACCTACAACGATGAACCAAATGGAAAGTACGATGACAAGACTGCTAATGCGTATTATGCTTCTGTTCAGTTGAACCCAACCTTGAAAAAGTACAGTGCATTAGTAGAGCAGGAGGCTCAATTCTCTTCTGGATATTTTACAGATTGGAATGATGTGCAGTTGTTGCTTAAGATATCAGAGGATATTTCAGGGCAAAAAATTAACTTTAGCGATCAAGAATTAAAGGCCCTGATAAGTCTATATAACCAACCCAAGGTCTTGAGCACTCAAGATGCTAAGACGGTTAGCAATTGGAAAATTAAGTTGATTGACCGTTTTCATACTTGGCAAACTGAAGGAAAATTAAATGCCGAAACATTGAATTCCTTTATGTTAGTAAGCAATAAGACACAGATTTTACTCGAAGACTATTTTTTAGACGAAGGCTTCTCTTTAACGGAATCTACGGATCTTGCTAAGGCTACTTTATATGCTTTGTTAGTGGGAAATTATAAGAGTTAGTAATCTCGATTATCAAATAAAAAAAGCCAGCCCTGAAAGGGCTGGCTTTTTTTATGCGCCAATTATCGAACAGCAAAGGTAAGCCTGAGCCTAGCTTCAATAGTAGAAGGAGGCGGAACACGTAGTTGCGAACGTACACTTACATTTATTTCATCTTCAAACAATCTATCTTTGACATCCGGTAAGGCTGGAAGCAAATTGATGAATGTTCTCTGGTCTTGAGGAATATTATCTCTAAAGAAAATTTCTGTTATATTGCTGATTTCAGTAGGATTAAAGGAATCTCCATCAAATAAGCGAATAGATACATCTTGAAGAAAATCTAGGCTTTGATTAGTTTGTATATTTATCAATCGAGCCTCCTTTGGAACGATCGACATGACTTCTTCTGCGGTCCTGTTGTTAGCTACTAAAAATGCATCTGTCATAGATTGGATGCCGAACATATCCTGAAAATGGACCTCAAATTGAGATATACCCGCAGAGAATACGACATCTGTTTCATACTCTATTTCGAACAACTCTTCCTCTGTGTCGCAACTCACTAAAACCGACAACGAGAGTATCAAAAAAAGTAATTTATTCATATTAAAATAAATTTGAAAGTCTATTAAGCTTGTAAGATAAGAAGATAAATATTATATCTATTTGTCTCAAAAAAACAAAATCATATTCATAACGTAGATTAATTAGTTATAGTCTAAGATTGCTTATATTTAAGAGCACAGTGTCCCAGATACAAAATAACAAATGGGACAAACTATCTACAAAATGAAAAAGGTATGGGCGAACAGCGCGTAACACTACTATCCGATAAGACTCAAATGAATAAATTCGTCAAGCAACTTCTTGCTGATGTCAGAGCACTCAAGTATATGATCGATAATGACTGGTTTGAGAGCGACATCACGAGGATAGGGGCGGAGCAAGAAATGTGTTTAGTCGATAAGAAAACCTTTAAGCCCGCCTGTATTGCCATGAAGGCTTTGAAGAAACTCAAAAACCATGAATGGGTAGAGACAGAATTGGCACGCTTCAACTTAGAGACCAATTTGACCCCTAGGGAATTAACCTCTTCTTGTCTCTCTGATTTAGAAGAAGAAAATTTCAAGAAGCTCGAAGTCATCAGAGCCAAGCTAGATAAGCTAGATACTAAGCTTGTTCTTTCAGGCATACTACCCACTTTACGACTATTCCATCTGAGTATGGACAATTTGACCCCAAAGAAGCGCTACTTCGCCTTGATGGAAGCTATAAACAAACAACTCAAAGGGAATAGTTATGAACTGCGATTAATGGGGATAGATGAATTGCTTATTAAGCATGATTCTCCTATGCTGGAGGCTTGCAATACTAGCTTCCAAGTACATTTGCAGGTGGCACCAGATGAGTTTGTGCAAATGTATAATATCGCACAAACGCTAGCGGGCCCTGTGATGGCCATTGCGGCCAATTCGCCCATCGTATTCGGTAGAAGGCTGTGGCATGAATCGCGGATAGCATTATTTCAGCAAGCCTTAGATACGCGATCTTCGTCTTATCACATGAGAGAACAAAGTCCAAGAGTTAGTTTTGGCAACGGATGGCTCAAAGAATCCATTTTAGAAATTTACCAAGAAGATATCTCTAGGTTTAGAGTGTTGATCGCCGGAGATATAGAAGAAGATTCATTAGAATGTATTGCCAATAACGAGGTGCCCAAGTTACGCGCCCTACAAGTACATAATTCCACAGTATATAGATGGAATCGCCCTTGCTACGGCATCAGTCCAAATGGCAAACCCCATCTAAGAATTGAAAATAGAGTACTACCCGCTGGTCCAACCGTCTTAGACGAGGTGGCCAACGCCGCTTTTTGGCTTGGCTGCATGGTAGGCCTTGCAGATGAAGTGAAAGATGTCAGAAAGAAGATTTCTTGGGAGGACGTCAGAGACAATTTTGGCAAAGCAGCGAAGTTCGGCATCGACTCCAAGTTTACATGGTTCAATGATGAAAAAATATCAGCGGTAGATTTAGCGCAATTACTTGTCCCCATCGCACGCAAAGGATTGAAAAAGCGAAAAGTAGATACCAAAGATATCAACCGCTATATGGAGGTAATCGAGCAACGCGCAAAACTACACACCAATGGCGCACGTTGGCAACTACGCGCATTTACAAAACTTATCGGCGAGACCTCTAGAGATGAAGCCTTATCCTGTTTGACAGCCTCTATCATAAAGAATCAAGAACAAGAAATACCTGTACACAAGTGGAAGATGCCAGAGCTTTCTGATCTTAAGTCCTACAATCCATCTAAGATGTTGGTCGAGGAGTTTATGTTTACTGACTTATTTACTGTTCGCAAGGATGACATCTTAGACCTCGTGTCTGATATGATGGACTGGAAAAATATCAATTACGCCCCAGTAGAAAACAAAAAAGGAGAACTCATCGGTCTGATTACCTCCAAACAAGTCTTGAGCTATTTTAATGCAGCTAAATCAAAGAATGGAAAATCTATTCCATTGGTAGGCGATATTATGATAAAGGACCCCATAACTACTACACCAGATGCTACCATCATCGACGCAATGAAGTTGATGAAAAAGAAAAAACTAGGTTGCTTACCAGTAGTGAAGGATGAAGAATTGGTAGGAATCATTACGGAGATAGATTTTCTTCAGATCTCTAACCGTTTGATTGAAAGATCTATTGCTAACGATT
>CAKZVJ010000028.1 GCA_937923345.1 uncultured Saprospiraceae bacterium | reverse complement strand
AATAGGACATAATATTTACGAGGTGATATTGGAAGGAGAGTCTATTATAGAGAAGATAAATGAAGCTAAAATAATAATAGCTGTTGCTGGACAAGAGGATCAATTGTATATCAAGGAAATCCTAGCAGAAAAAACAGGCTTGGAATCTTTTTGGTTTTGTTAGGCAGAGGGAAAACATTGAGTAATTGATAGGTACTCTCTACATCTCAATATCTTGGAAACAGTCCCGTCACGACCCATTTTTTTTGATAGGTGTTACGAAATGAATAATTTTATCCTAGTACAAAGGAGTTAACTAGTGCGAGATCAATAGGCGTATAATGCAAAACCAGGGAGTGTGTAAGCTTATAGCATTGGGTGTCAACCCAATGTAAATAGTGCTATAAATTCCATTTGGCGCGATTTTACTTTTTTAAAAATCGTGACAAATGACCTTCGGGGATATCTTTTCAACTTTCGAAACAGCCTCGCGATAGGGGTAGTAAGGGGGCAGCTGAGAAGCTGCAGTCCGGAGGACCGAAACGAAGTGGAGCCCTGGATGACCCGGTCCGTAGGAATCGCCCAAATCATACATAAAAAAAGCCGCCCCACAATAAAGTGAAACGGCTTGGTATATTTTATATGCGATAGCGAGTGGTCCTAGCTAATAAGCTCAACTCGCTATGTATAATTTACATGTGCTTGATGATTTCATCAGCAAACTCAGAGCACTTCAACAGAGTAGCTCCTTTCATCAATCTTTCGAAATCATAAGTAACTCTCTTTGACTTTAGTGCTCCTTTGAGTCCCTTTTCAATCGTCTTTCCAGCCTTCTTCCATCCCATATAGTTGAGCATCATCACTCCAGATAGGATTACAGAACTTGGGTTTACCTTATCCTGGCCTGCATACTTAGGAGCAGTACCATGTGTCGCTTCAAAGATAGCCACACCCGTTTCATAATTGATGTTCGCACCTGGTGCGATACCGATACCTCCTACGATAGCAGCTAGTGCATCAGAGATATAATCTCCATTGAGGTTCAAAGTAGCAATCACGTCGTACTCAGCAGGTCTAAGGATGATTTGCTGTAAGAATGCATCTGCGATAACATCCTTGACAACAATCTTACGACCTCTATGGTCAATAACTTGCCATGGTCCACCATCTAGATCAGTAGCTCCAAACTCACGCTTTGCTAAGGCATATCCCCATTCTTTGAATTTACCCTCTGTGTACTTCATGATGTTACCCTTATGTACGATAGTAACTGAAGTAGCTTTATTGTTTGCGATAGCTGCTTTGATAGCTGCTCTTACTAAACGCTCTGTACCTTCAATAGAAACGGGCTTAACACCAATAGAAGCAGTCTTTGGGAAACGAATACCTTTGGCACCCATTTCATTGATTAAAAACGACTTTACTTTTTCATTCTCTTCAGTACCATGCATATATTCGATACCTGCGTAGATATCTTCTGTATTCTCTCTGAATATAGTCATATCTACTAGGCCCGGCTTCTTGACTGGAGAAGGGACACCACGATACCATTTTACTGGACGCACACAGGCGTACAAATCCAGCTTTTGGCGTAATGCAACGTTTAAGGATCTGATACCACCTCCTACTGGTGTAGTCAATGGACCTTTGATACTGACTAGGTGCTCATTCATAGCATCTAGAGTCGCTTGTGGAAGCCACTCACCAGTTCTGTCCTTTGCTTTTTGACCAGCATACACCTCTTTCCAATGAATTTTCCTCTTGCCATCAAATGCTTTAGCCACAGCTGCATCAAAAACTTTTTGGGCAGCTTTCCATATATCAGGACCAATGCCATCTCCTTCTATAAAAGGAATAATTGGATCATCAGGTACGCTAAGCTTTTTTCTTCGGGTTATTGTTATTTTTGAACCACTCATTGAGTATTAAATTTTATAGAATTAAGTATAAATCGGGTCAAAAGTAACAAATTATTGTACATTTTCGCCGTTTTCAGTGTGGATTTGAATAAATCAACTAATATTACACTATGTTAAAGAACTTAGGAAAATATCAGCTGGCACTCATCTTTATATTACTTGTTTGTGTGAGTGGGGTTGCACAGTCAGGTCACAAAATAGAGATAAACATAGAAAACTATGGTTCGTCCGAGCTCATACTAGCGCATGAGTTTCTCAATCGATATCCAGTGGTAGATACCTTGACCGCCCTTTCTCCTGGTAAATTTGTACACACTGGCGATAAAGCCTTGGCGGCAGGCGTGTATATGGCGGTGCTGCTACCAGAGAATGAGTTTGTGTCTTTTATAGTAGACACGGATGATCAGCACTTTACAGTAAAAGCGGATGCAAAAAATCTGTTTGCACCCACTCAATTTGTCAATTCAAAATACAATTCCATTTATACTGACTACGTACAATACTCCAATGAAACGGTCAACGCATTGAATGCCTACAATAGTCGTCTACAAGAGGCTACCGATGAGTCTACTAACCAGGATCTGAGAAGTAAATTTGCTATGAAGCTCAAAGAGCTGACTGATCAAAGACAAGCCTTTATCAATAAGGCGCCCAATTCATTAGCCGCCCAGCTTATGAAGCTGGAGATCGAAACTCCAGTGCCTAATTACGAAGGACCTCAAGAGGAGGTCATCAATAAAAAGTATGGATTCAGAATAGACCATTACTTTGATCATGTGGACCTCTCAGACGACCGCCTGCTCAATACGGAAGCCCTATTCAACAAAGTTTTCTTTTATTTGGATCAATTGGTGCCGCAGACTATACTTTCCATCAACGCAAATATTGATGAAGTATTGAAACGCATGGAGCCAGGCTCGCAAAATTTCAAGTTTTTTCTTGATCATATTATGCTAGAGTATGCTAGTTCAGATTACATCGGCATGGATGCTGTGTACGTTCACGTTGTAGATCAGTACTATGCAAAAGGGATGGCACCATGGGTAAAAGAAGAAGATTTAGCAGAAATGTTGGAAGACGTCAGAAAGCGCAAGCCACTGCTACTAGGTAATCCTGCTCCTAAAATAGATATGGAACTACAAGATGGCACACCAATCGCTTTATATGATGTGGATGCTCCCATAACGGTATTGTACCTATGGCAACCAAATTGCTCACATTGCAAAGCCTCTATGCCTTATATGAAATCCTTTTGGGAGAAATATAAAAATACGGGGTTAAAGATTTTTGCAGGATGTACTAAGGTGGGAGCTAAGACGGCGGATTGCTGGAAGTATATAGAGGAAAACGGATTGCAGGATTGGATACACACGGTAGATACAGATTTGAGTAGTAGATTTGTGCAGAAGTATATGGCAGAAAAAACGCCTAAGCTTTTTATCTTAGACGCGAATAAGAAGATTATACTCAAAGATTTTAATGCAGATCAGTTGGAAGAAATTGTACCCGCATTAATCGAGAGTGATAGGTTGTCAAAACCTGAGAACATTGGTAAATCAGAATAAAATAATTATGAATCTATATTCATTGCTTTGTCTATTAGCTTGTTTTGTTTTATTTTCTTGTCCACCTCCTACTAGCCCTATCAAGGAAACTAAGGCAGAGGTAGCGGAGCCAGCAAAACCACAAACTACCCAAGATGCTGATTGTTCTGTTTTTGCTATGGTCAAAGACTTCAGCGGCAATGATGGTTGCAGATTTCTGTTTGAGCTGAATAATGGGGATAGATTATTGCCCAATGAAATGCCCTTGATGGATTTTAAGCTAGCCAATAATCAAGCTGTAAATATTGAATACGATATCATCAGAGATGGAGTAAGTGCCTGCATGATGGAGTCCAATATAGTGAGGATTACCTGTATTACCTTGATAGGGCAGACGGGTGGTGTAAAGCCAGCAAAGACGCCCTGTGTAAAAGCAAACAACTTCTCCGAATCTAAATGGCTAAAAAGCATAGCAGGGGATATGAATCCCTACATGGTGACCAGATTCCCCTATCAAGGAGAGGGCTGGGCTTATCTGCTAGACAATGGTCGGATCAAAAAACTATACGACTGTCAAGGAACCCTGATGTGCTCTGTCGAAGGGAAAATGATGAACGCTTGTGTAACGCAAATAAAGGAGATGGGAGAAGGTACGGTCATTCATACAAGTAAACCTCCTCGAAACTAGAATATGGATTTTCCAATTAATGATCCCAATGCAGCATACTTATCTAATGAAGATAAGCAAGTCGAACGTGCACTGCGCCCGCAAGAGTTAAGTGCTTTTTCAGGACAACCTAAGATAGTAGAAAATCTCTCTGTATTTATTCAAGCGGCTAAGATGCGTGGTGAAGCTTTAGATCATGTGTTGCTCCATGGCCCACCTGGTTTAGGAAAAACAACGCTTTCACATATCATCAGTAGAGAGATGGGCTCAAAGCTGACGGTGAGCTCGGGACCTGTATTAGAGAAGCCAGGAGATTTGGCTGGTTTGCTGACCAATTTGGAGGAGGGCGATGTACTCTTCATAGATGAAATCCATCGACTCAATAATGTGATAGAAGAATACCTGTATTCTGCTATGGAAGACTATCATATAGACGTGATGATTGATCAGGGCCCAAGTGCTCGTAGCATACAGATTTCACTAAACCCCTTCACCTTGATCGGTGCCACGACGAGAATGGGCCTGCTGACGGCTCCTATGCGGGCAAGATTTGGGATTACCTGCTTGCTAGACTACTATGATATCCCAACACTAGAGAATATCATCAAGAGGTCTGCAGCCATCTTGGAGATACCGATCACTCCGCAAGGTAATCACGAGATCGCTAGACGTAGCCGTGGGACACCTCGTATAGCCAATGCGCTGTTGAGGCGTATAAGAGATTTTGCCCAAGTGAAAGGCAACGGGACTATAGATGACAAAATAGCTAAGTATGGACTGGAAGCGCTCAACGTTGACAGTTATGGACTAGATGAAATGGATAATCGAATCTTGAGTACCATCATACATAAGTTCAAAGGTGGGCCAGTAGGGATCAATACCATCGCTACTGCGGTAGGAGAGGAGGCGGGTACCATCGAAGAGGTCCATGAGCCTTTCTTGATTATGGAGGGCTTCATCAAGAGAACTCCCCGTGGAAGAGAGGTTACAGAAAAAGCCTATCAACATCTAGGGGCTACACCCCCACAAAAGAATGGGTCCTTATTTTAGCCTTGCCTGTTCTAGCTGCTAAAGAGGGCTAAACTTTTCCAGTAGAATTGAATGGAATCATAGGATAGACAATTCTCATGGCTTATCTTTGAGGATAAAGTATATTATCCAATTATGAGAAACCTCCTTGTTCTATTTATTAGTGTAGCATTTTTGCAGGGATGCACCAAAGTTTGGCATACTTCCCAGTCTGAATACACTGCTCATCAGATGGATTCTCTTGCCATCACTTCCTCCAACATTGAAACTCTAATCGCTCCTTACAAAGCTGAGCTTGATGGTGAAATGAACAAAGTCATTGCCAACTGCCCTGCAGATATGCCAAAAGATAGGCCCGAAAGTACCTTGGGAAATTGGATGTCCGATGTGATCTACGATAAAGCCAATGAGTTGAGTGCAGTGCCGATTGATTTTGCAATGCAAAACTCAGGTGGTATTAGAATTCCTTTGCTGAGACAGGGTGGAGTCACGAAAGGCAAAATTTTTGAGTTGATGCCTTTTGATAATGCTTTAGTAGTAGTTCACCTTGACAAAGCGCTTCTGCTTACTTTTCTTGATCGTGTTGCTAGGAGTGGAGGCTGGCCAGTGTCCAAGAATTTCTACATGAAAATCAAAGAATCAAAGGTCGAAGAGGTGAAAATAGGAGGGAAAGACTTAGAAGATAGAATATATAATGTAGCTCTGCCGGACTATATCGCTAATGGAGGAAGTGATTGCAAATTTTTAGAAGGATGTGATCGTACCACCTATCCCGTATTGTTGAGAGATATGTTTGTTGATAGAGCAACAGAGGATAAAGTCATTGAGTCCAAGATTGAAGGACGTATCGTTCGCTAAAACAAAGATCAAAATGAAGAGAAGAACATTCATAAGACAAGGAGGATTAGTAAGTTTTGGTCTAGCTACTGGACTACACAACACTGCATTCTATAAACCTAAAGTCAGTTCACTAACTATACTGCACACCAATGATGTACATAGTCGAATAGAAGCTTTCCCACAGGATGGGAGTAGGTATGCAGGACTAGGAGGCGCAGCGAAGCGAGCTAAGCTAATTGAAAAGATAAGGAAAGAGCAAGAAAATGTATTGTTGTTGGATTGTGGAGATATATTTCAAGGGACACCTTATTTCAATTTTTTCGGCGGTGAGCTGGAGTTCAAATTGATGAGTGAGATGAAATATGACGCTGCCACGATCGGGAACCATGATTTTGACGCTGGTATCGATGGATTACATAAGCAAATGGGCTTAGCGAGCTTTGAACTTATCAATTGCAACTACAATTTTGACGACACCGTGATGAAGGATCAAGTAAAGCCGTATAAAGTCTTTCAAAAGGGAGATATCAAGGTAGGTGTACTGGGAGTAGGTATAGAATTGGATAGCCTTGTACCAAAATCACTTTATAAAGAAACTCAATACTTAGATCCTGTCCAGCAAGCCAATAAATATGCAAAAATTCTTAAACAAGATTTGGGATGCCATTATGTGATTTGTTTATCTCATTTGGGATACAAATACAAAGAGAATAAGGTGTCTGATCATGATCTAGCCGCAGACACACAAAATATAGACCTAATCTTAGGCGGTCATACCCATACCTTTCTCAAGACTCCTACTATCGTGGGAAATAAGGTGGGTCAGCAAGTACACATAAATCAAGTGGGTTGGGCAGGAATTGTCTTAGGCCAAATGCAAGTCCACTTTGAAAGAAACTTCAAGAATAGATGCGTGTCTTGCGATCCGAAGACGATTCGTTGATAAAGTGAAGGTCTCTTTTCTACAAGGTGTAGGAGATAAATTGAGATTGCTTTTTGAAGGTCTTCTTTTTTTGTCAATGGAAAGTAGAAAGAGGTATCAATAAAAAGGTGATACGCTGCGCTCGACTCTTGCAGACTTACTTCAAGCCAATGCCCAAATGCCCTAGTAATCAGCGAGCAAGATTTCTATTCTAATTTGTTTGAATTTTTGATTGTGTCACTGCCTTGATTACAAAGATTTTAAGTGAACAAAGAGGAGAAAAAAAAATATGAAATTGACTTTAATTCCTTTTCATAAGTGTTAATTTTTTCTGACCTTTACAATCCGACGCAAGAATACTGAGCGCTTTATACTTTAGCACTATTTACAGAAAGGAACACTTACCCTACCTAAAGTACACCTCAAAGTTGCGGTTTAAAAGTAGATCAATAATTTCGAAATTATATCTCGAAATTACTTCGAAAAAGTTTATTTTATTATTAGTACTTATATCTAAAGAATGATAAGAGACATCAATACTATATGGGACAACTGTCTGCATACTATAAAAAAGAATGTAAACACGCAGAGTTTCAAAACTTGGTTTGAACCAATCAAGCCAGTCCAATTAGTAGATAGTGCTCTTACCATACAAGTACCTAATAAGTTTTTTTACGAGTGGTTAGAAGAACACTATGTTGCCTTACTCAAGAAAACAATTCGTGATGAACTGGGTTCTACAGGTAAGTTAGAGTATCAAATCAGACTAAACTCTATGCAAAGAAAACCCACCATGTCAGCTCAAGCCAATAATGTTAGCAATTCCTCCGGGAAAAATAACGTAGGAAGGATGAACTCTCCTGCCATTGAGAACCCATTTGTGATTCCGGGTATAAAAAAACTTTCTATAGATCCTCAGCTAAATAAAAATTACAGATTCGATAATTATATCGAGGGAGATTGCAATCGACTAGCGAGATCGGCTGGGATGGCAGTAGCCAAAAAGCCTGGAGGTACGGCATTCAACCCATTGGTTATTTTTGGTAATGTGGGTCTAGGTAAGACACACCTGGCGCAAGCAATCGGGAATGAGATCAAGCAATATCAAGGAGACAAGAATGTCTTGTTTGTATCTTCTGAGAAATTTACCAATCAGATGATTCAGTCCATTAAGAATGGATCTATAAATGATTTTGTGAATTTTTACCAAATGATTGATGTCTTGATTGTTGATGACATACAGTTTTTGGCGAATAAGGTGAAGACACAAGAGATCTTCTTTCACATCTTTAATCAACTGCACCAAAACGGTAAGCAACTAATCTTCACGTCTGACCGTGCACCTAAGGATTTAGATGGTATGGAAGATAGAATGATCAGTAGATTTAAGTGGGGACTCTCAGCGGATCTCCAAGCTCCAGATATAGAGACTAGAATCGCGATTCTGGAGTCTAAAATGACAAGAGAAGGGATAGAACTAGATAACGATGTGGTAGAGTTCATCTGCTACAATATCAAAAACAACATTAGAGAATTAGAAGGAGTATTGGTGTCCTTAGCGGCGCAATCCTCACTCAACAATAGGCAAATAGATTTGGAATTGACGAAGGAGGTTATTCAGAAGTTTATCAACGAAATAAATAAAGAAATTACGGTTGAATTTATCCAAAACTTAGTCGCTGAGCACTTTAATGTCCCCGTTGAGAAACTAGCGGGTAAGACGCGGAAGCGTTCTATCGTGGTCGCTAGGCAGCTGTCTATGTACTTAGCTAAGAACCTGACCAATAAGTCTCTGAAGGCTATTGGAGACCAGTTTGGGGGCAGAGACCACAGTACGGTTATCTATTCTTGCAAAACGGTGCAAGACCTACTAGATACGGATATGACCATCAAAGAAGATGTCAACGCCCTAGAAAAGAAAATAAGAATGAGCCTCAATGGCTAAAAGATATTCTGATAAGAATAAAAAAAGGAGAAGTTTCCGTTCAGGAAACTTCTCCTTTTTTTGTAGAGGGGTTGGTAGGGATGTTCATAAATATCATATTTCGTTGAGATAAAATATTCTACATCTTAAGATCTCTAATTGATCACACCATTTTTAATACTGTTGCTCTAAAAACGGGGTGATTCTCAAACTCAATTTGTCATGATTTTTAAAGAAAATCACGCCAAATTGGTTCTTGCCTCGTTAATTCCCAGGGTTGCCACCCTGGGCTACAGTATTATCACCCCTGCCGGGGTTCTTCTCTTACTTCTGAACATCCCTAGGTAAAAACAAAGATGTTCATAAGTATTTTAACCCGTTTAGGTTAAACTTTCCACACCCAAAAATCTCTAAATGATTATACCATTAATAATTTATTGCTTCAAAATCGGGGTGATTTTTGGCACCTTTAATACCCAACTTTGCCACCCTGGGCTATGATGAGGTCACCTCCCCGAGAAAAATCGGGGCGAGCTCTCTAGGGAGGACTTCTCTTACTTCTGAATAGCCTATCTTATAGATTAAAGCTTAAAATAATAAGCTATCCTTCAGCAGGTGAGATTCTATTATATATTTTGATGTAGTCTTATTGTGAACTCTAAATTTACTAGGGTCTGATCTATGCACCCCGCAGCCCCGATAGCAGCGATACAAGTGGTGCTGATCTGCACTGAGCCAAGGAGTAGGGCTGGATGAGCGAATGAGCGAATACGGCACTACGACTATGGCGAACTGCTGATCAGTGACAGGCGTACAAGCAGATAGCGGGAAGAGCTGCCCCAAAAATGATCATTCTCTATACCTTGCTTCTATCTCTCTAGATGAAATTTATCTACCACTCTTAACTGCCACTCTTTTCTAATGTCGGACTGCTGCTAAAATTCTGCACCAAAAGACTCACAAACATGACGATCACACAGCCGATGAGATTTAGCCATAAGTAACTCAAGTCTATAAACTCAAACTTATCTAAGGTAAATATAATGATGACAATAATTTGAGCAATCAGCGCGCCCACTATTACGGAACTGCCATTGATCGGCTTGAAAAATGTGCCAGAGCCCCAATAGCCTAATATGCCTCCTATGGCCATGGATAGTAGGACAAAGGGGACGTCATTTTCGTAGAGCATGGGGAAGGTCGTTTCTACAAAGGTGGAGTGCAATACGGAGGTTGAAAAAATTCCTAAGAATAATCCCATGGTAAAGAGGCTCAAGATCCTTGTACTATTGGTGAGTTTCTTGAAGAAGAAGGCGACAAAGAAAATGCCCAAGATGGTCCCATAAAATATAGACCCTACGATATTGACCGCCTCAATAAGATTGTCAAAAAGGGAGGCCATCATAGCGAAGGACAGCGCGATGATACCCCAGGCGATGGTAAATATTTTGGATACTCTCAAATATTCCTGATCCGTGCCTTCAGGCTTGATGTTGCGCTTGTAGATATCAATAACGGTAGTGGTGGCCAATGCATTGAGCTCGGATGCCGTCGACGACATGGCAGCTGAAAAAATCACCGCCAGCAATAAGCCGATCATCCCGATAGGGAGGTAGTTGATAATGAAGGTGATGAAGACATAGTCGCTATCCTCCAGAATGGCATCAGAATCGACCTTGTATATAAGGCTGTCTACCTGTGAACGAATCTGCAGGTCTTTTTCTAAGTTCAACTCGTAAGCTGCTTTGGCTTGTACAATACCGGCTTCATCCTTGGAATCTATCTGCGCAGAAAGCACGTCAAGGCTCGTCATCTTATCCTCGAAGACGATGTCAAATTCTTTTTCTAGTTGATCCAACTCACTAGCCCATTCGGATTGTTGCACCTTTATCAGGTTGGCGTCATTGAAATGAATCGGAGGCCGCTGAAATTGGAAAAACATAAAGACCAAAACGCCTACGAAGAGCACTAAAAACTGCATGGGTACCTTGATGATTCCATTAAACAATAGGCCTAGTCTACTTTCGGAAAGGCTCTTCCCAGAAAGATAACGTTGCACCTGAGACTGGTCTGTACCAAAGTAGGAAAGGAAGAGAAAGACGCCCCCCAACATACCGGACCAGAAAGTATATCGCTTGTCGAGATTAAAGGTGAAGTCCACCACTTGTAGCTTTTCCATTTTCCCTGCTAGGGAGAGGGAATCCTTGAAGGAAAGATCCGCTGGAAATTTGAACACAATAATGATGGCCGCAATAAACATCCCAATGAGTATGATGATCATCTGTTGCTTTTGGGTGACGCTCACCGCCTTGGTTCCTCCTAGCACGGTATAGAGTATGACCACTGCTCCGGTCAAAATGATAGTAAGATTCAGGTCCCACTTCATGATATTGGATAGGATAATGGCTGGTGCAAATATGGTAATTCCCGCTGCTAGGCCTCTTTGGATCAAGAATAGAAAAGCCGTTAGCATCCTGGCTCGATTGTCAAAACGCTGTTCTAAATATTCGTAAGCCGTATAGACATTGAGTTTGTAATAGACGGGAAGAATGAAAATACAAAGTATCACCATCGCCACGGGTAATCCAAAATAAAACTGAGCAAAGCCTAAACCGTCTTCATAGGCCTTACCTGGAGTAGATAAAAAAGTGATTGCCGATGCTTGGGTAGCCATGATCGATAGGCCAATCGTCCACCAGGGTAAATCCTTATCTCCTAGAAGATAACTTTTTACATTATTGATTTTGCGGGTTTTATAGATACCGTACCCTATAATTGCTAACATAGTACCTATCAGTACCAACCAATCGACTATATGCATCTAGTAAGTATTAAGCGTATAGGTTTGTAAATAAAATGAACAGGCTAATTATCACAAAATGGGCTACCAAAACCACTATATACATCTTATTCCAGGTGCCTAATATAGGGGGTTTGTCTTCACTGGCTTTGTTTTCAGTCATATCGTTTCTTTAATGCATATAAGAAAAATACGCGTCACACTTGTTGGCTTTTTTATCCTTCTTATGGCACTCAAATATATGAATTTGATGTCAATAATCTGTTTTCTACAATACCAATACATTTAAGGTGTCAAATAGGATGTTCGATAATCAATTTGAATCCTACCTATGCGATGGTGTTTTGGTTGGAATCCAATATTTCCCTCCTGATTGGATCTGGTTTACATTACTAATTTTATAAATATAGTTATCTATGAAAAAGCTACTGGGCTTATTGGCCATTACTTGTTTTCTTTATTCTTGTGCGAGCGATGAGGAGAATGTACCGCTAGATTCCTTTTTTGAAGAACCTGAAGTGGAGGACTTTAGCGCAGAGATGTCAGCATTTGAAAGTGAGACGCTAGAGCTCATCAACGCATTTAGAGCAGAAACAAACAATTGTGGTGGAGACATTCATGAACCAACCTTTCCATTGAAGTGGCATCCCAATTTAGATGCGGCTGCAGAAGCGCATGCACAATATATGTTTGACAATAATATTCTTAGCCACGAAGGTAGAGATGGGTCCACCTTAGCGGACAGATTGGAAATAGCGGGATATGATGCAAGAGCATTTGGTGAAAATATAGCAGAAGGACCATCTACTCCAGCAGAAGCGGTAGAGGCATTTAAAAATAGTCCTTCGCACTGTGCCGTCATGTCAAGTCCACATTTTACGCAAGTGGGGATCTCTAAAATAGGAAGGTACTGGGTGTTTGATTTTGGAACACTAAGATAGAAGTCATAAAAAGAGGCTTCTATAGACTTCTTAATCCTCTTGAGTTTCTGATGAGATGACAAGATATATCGATTGTCTATAATACAAATGAAAAGGGCTCGATAGCTATTTGCTATCGAGCCCTTTTTTTATATCTTGGATGCTTATCTTATTTACCCAAACTAATCATGTTGGCGAAGAGGCGATAGGCACCAGGTACCCCTGCTGGCAATTCTCTAAACCAAGAATACCCCGTGTAGACATAATATCCTTTTCCATATTTCGCCACCAATAGTCCACCATCTTTATTGCTTTCACCAGGATCATTGCTGGACAAAATAGCCGTGTACTCTTCAGACCATTCGTTTGGAAAATAGAGCCCTCTTTCTTGCACCCAATTGTCAAAATCGGCAGTACTTATTTTATTTGGACTATTAAGTACCATATGATTTGGCGCCAAGAATCTGATCTCCGCTTCCTCTACCGCCACACGATCTCTACTCACTTTGAAAGGGTAGGGGCCCAATTGGTCACTCGGTATTTTTAGTCTATGGCCCGTATTATACTGGACGATCATCGTCCCACCTTCCTTCACATAATCAAGAAATATATCTTGCTGAAATTTGATTTTATCTCGAGTATTATATGCGCGTATGCCGATGATCAAAGCATCATAGCTTGCTAATTTCTCCTTCGAGATGTCATTGTCTTCCAAGATATCCACATCATATCCTATCTGTCTTAGGCTTTCCGGTATCTTGTCTCCAGCACCCATGATGTAAGCTACACGCTGTCCCTTTTTTTGAATATCCAATTTTACAATCTTAGTCTCCGTAGGCAGCAAAATGGTTTGTTTAGGAATGTGATCATAGTCGATCAAAATCAATTCTTTGCTGTACGCCTTACCGTTGAGCATAGCTTTGACTTTCATGGTTCCTTCGCTTTGCTGAGCCGGCGGCACTACTTCAAACACAAAAGATTGTGTTTGTTCTTGATTGGCGATGTCAAAGTTGTGACTGCTAGGTTTAGAAGACCAGCCTGCAGGCAAATCCAGCATCACCTGCCCCTGGATATTTTTCTTACCAGCCATCACCTTTACATTTACCTTCTTAGCACCGTTGTCCGCAAAGACAACTACCTTTTCCTCTACCGACACGGCAACAGCAGGAATGATTTCTATAGGTCGATACTGTTCGCCCATCACAGGACTTACAGATTTGTGGACTACAGGTTTGTGAAACTTGATGCTTACCCCTTCTATCTCTAGGTCATACACCATGATGATAGGTTCATCACTCGTTGGCTTTCCTATATCGATTTGATCCTTCACGCTATACATACCCAAAGAGCCCTTATCTTCGAGCCAGTATGGAGTAGAGTATTTTGCTTTTTTCGGAACATTACCTTTAAGGTAAAATTTGTTTTCTTCACTATTCACCAAGGTAAGATTCAAAGAAGTATCCTTCTTCATACCGATGAAATTTACATGCTTTAGTCGTACATCGTTAGGGGAGCGATTGGTAAATTCTAATGCGATTTCTACGTCTTGGCCCGCGGTCAAGAAGTAATTGTCCGCTGCTGCTTCTGTATAAATACCACCAC
The DNA here is from genome assembly GCA_937923345.1 of uncultured Saprospiraceae bacterium. Taxonomy (GTDB): domain Bacteria; phylum Bacteroidota; class Bacteroidia; order Chitinophagales; family Saprospiraceae; genus JALZVN01. The sequence goes on along the minus strand of CAKZVJ010000028.1, from coordinate 14,956 downwards.
ATTGCAGGATTATTTTTTTGATCTCTTCGAGTTTTACCGATCTCCAGTTACCTCTTTCTAGCGCGTCTATTTTTTGATAAGTCTTCACGAGTGCAGGAATACTTTCATGCGGTGCAGAGTAGTTGAAGTTGGCTAAGATGTCTTCGATCATACCCGTGATTGGAGCACCGCCTTTCAGCCTAGACCAAGTAGTATTTACTCCTTCAAAGAGATTTTTTCCATCACTGGGTACCTCGCCTTTGATGATGTCTATATACTCGTTTCTACTACTTCTAGATAGTGATCTTCCCATACCTTGGCACCTGTGTTGCGCTCTACTTATTGCCGCGATTTCGCCATTGGACATCCCTCTGTTGGGATAGTACACTCCGGCATCCACAGAGATAAGATTGCTCTTGTCTGCTTTTGCAAACTTTTCACGGCTGCCATAAAACCACCAGCTCGTATTGAAACCAAGGCGCTTAGGTTGCCATGTGTTGACAAATTCTAGTTGCTCAGGATAGGCGCTTGGATCATTCAGTAAGTCCCATGCTTCCACGGATAAGACTGCAGAAGAAGTGTGATGACCATGCGTAGTGCCAGGTGTATCATGCTTAAATCGATTGATGATGACATCCGGTTGAAATCTGCGGATATTCCAAACCACGTCAGCCAGTACCTCATCTTTATTCCACATAGCGAGGGTTTCGTCTGGATGTTTTGAATATCCAAAATCATTCGCTCGAGTGAAAAACTGGTTTCCACCATCTATTCTTCTAGCTGCCAATAGCTCTTGCGTGCGTATCACTCCCAGCAGTTCTTTCAATTCTGTTCCGATTAGATTTTGACCACCATCTCCACGAGTGAGCGATAGGTAGGCTGTATGCGCCTTGACGTGATTGGACAGGTAAGAAATCATTCCTGTATTCTCATCATCAGGATGCGCAGCAACATATAGAGCAGAGCCTAGAAAATTGAGTTTTTCGATTCTGTGGTAAATATCACCAGAGGTCCATCTTTCTGGAGCTTGTGCCTTGAGTGAAAGGGTAAAAAACAAAAAGGCGACCACGCTAAGTAAGTGTATTCTCATTCGAGTTGAAATTTTTATCAAAATAGTAATTTATTACCTAAGAGACAGTCCATGGTGAAGTATCCCTACATCCACTTGCGAACTTATTCAATACTATCTAATAAATACACTTCAGCAAGCAGATGGTTTTACATTTTTGTAGCTCCGGTAAATATTCTACTCCAGTTGATTCCGTTGGCCATACTGCCATCCGTCGTACTAAACCATATGAAGAGCGGTTTACCTACTATGTGATCATAAGGAACATAGCCCCAGTAGCGGCTATCCTCCGAGCTGTGGCGGTTATCCCCCATACCCCAATAGTAGTCTTGCTTAAAGGTGTAACTGTCTGTCTCTTTGCCGTTTATGATGAAAGTATTGCCTTTTTTGGAGAAGGTATTCCCCTCATACACCTCGATGATTCTTTGGTAGAAAGCGATATTTTCTACAGTCAATTTCGTAGTGGCTCCCTTCTTTGGTATCCAGATAGGACCGTAGTCATCTATCGTCCAGGTCTTAGATATGTCCGAGTGGGGAAACGAATTACCAGCTTGATTAGGCGCTCTCATTATTTCTATTTTCGGATCTAGCGTCTTCACTTTGTCCAACTCCTCTTGATTGAGCGTGAGGATATATACCCCTTGTATGGTTTCGATATCATTGATGGGAGAGATGCCCCATTCTTCGAGTTTGCCAACATTAATATTCACTCCATTGGGTCGCAGGATGTATTTGTATTGCAATTTACTTGGATTCTCTGCCGCTACACCATTGATATATACTTGAGCGTCTTTGATTTGTAGAGAGTCTCCTGGCATCCCTACACATCTCTTGATGTAGTGGTCGCGTTTGTCGACAGGTCTAGTGACGAGCTTTATTCTCTTTTTCATTATAGCCTGCTTCAGTTGAGCATTTCTCCGAGTATCATAGATACTGTAGGTTCTACCTGGTATCACGTAGACACTATCCCCTTCAGGATAGTTAAATACGATTGGCTTATTGTGCGCAATGTCCTCAAGCGCGGGTAGTCTAAAAGAAGGAATACTGGGCACTTCTATATAGGATTCCTTATCGATTATCGGGATACGATTATGCAGCAAGGGAATCATCGCTACGGTCTCTGGTGTACGGATGCCGTAGTGCGCCTTACTCACAAATAAGAAATCACCAATCAACAGAGACCCTTCCATCGAGCCAGTCGGAATCTTATACGCCTCTATCAAAAACATACGGATAAAAGCCGCAGCAAATACCGCAAAAATAATTGCTTCTCCCCATTCTCTCCCAGTAGACTTTACGTAGGGATTATTTTTTTGCAGTTTTTTGAGCGCGTATTTATCGCCCGATTTTTCAGCCTCTATGAGTTTGTTTTTATACTCTTTTTCATCTTGGTAGGCAGCCACTTTATAGCTCGTCTTATCGTCCTTCGCCATTTTGAAAAAAGCAAATGGAGCATAGATGACGGCAATCGCACTGTCCAAGAATTCTCTCTTATCAAAGGAGTACATCATATCGACACACATCCCTGCGTACACAAATATATTGACGATGGGAAAGAGGAGCCATAAGGCATGTATGGGCTTACGGCCAATAATTTTGCACCACTCCATAAAATTTACCCCCGGTATCAATCCTTTTGTAGCACTTACACCCGCCTTTGGAAAAAGCATGTAAAGACTGATGCTCAATAATATATAACTAATCAAGAAAAATATAAGTACGCCCACTTTGGTTATTTTTAGTGTGCAAATATAACCTAAAAACTACTTATCAAATTGCTTCTGGATTGATTTGTAAGAAGAAGGCATCATTTCCATCGACAAACTGTTCTTTTGCTTGCCTGTTAGTACCATTTGGGGCCATCTCCCGGTGCATTTATCTGCGCTTAGCAGCTTGATAATTGCGCCGGGAGTCGCTATGTTTCGGAGCTCGCTCTTCGCTCGGCCCTGCGGGCTGCAGCTATCCATTACATGGGATAGCTGCCCTCCTGCACAGCGCTTGTCCAGTAAGATTATGAGGTATTGAAGGCATAAAATAAAGTGATTTTTTAGAGCTCATTTGGATAACGGTATGCCTCGAAATCTTCTTGATATAGTTGATAGACTCTCTTTTTAAAGTCTTCACTAACTTATCCTTAGAGTAATCTCTTTGTAGGTAAAATGTATGAGGGATAGGAATGGACCGACCAGCGGAAGGTGTGCACCTAATGTGGATAGGCGAGTGCTTGGCTATTAGGTGTACGGGAACGAAGTGTACCATGGAAAGCCCGACCTGAGTATATGGAGGCAGGTGGATTAGCCATACGAAGGGGATACCCAAAGAAAACACAGTAAACATCGGAAACTATAGAAAAGAGAAGGTAAAGAACTAATCTGGATCGCTTAATGATCTTACTTCGCCAGCTATGGATAGTACTTCGGCTTTTCTTTGTTTGTTGAAAAATACCTTGACCTTTTTGTAGAAGTAGCCCTCTTTATAAGCATCATATTTAATGGTGATAGTAGAGCTGCTATCTGGCAAAATGGGTGTGAAATCCCAATACGGTGCGGTGCATCCACAGGTGCTGCGGACATTATCGATGACCAATGTATCTGAACTGGTATTGGTGAAAGTGAAGTCTACTTCCTCCGGTTGGCCCTGGGTCAAAACTCCAAAATTGAAATCTTTTTCTGCTGTCCACTCTACGATTTGGGCAGATAGACTCAAGGGTATGCAGGCAAAAAAGAGCATCAAAAATCTCATAAATTATTGTCAAGTATTTCCCAGGTATGATCAGATAGTAATTTGACTTTGGAGATGAACTCATACGGTGGATTGTCACCCCACTCATCTTCACTTATCATAGATAAAACGTATGATTCATCCTTTTTCTGATATAAAAAATAGCTACTACCTATCAACGGTTTGAATCCCATATCAGCGAGGTATATCTTTTCTGAAATTTCTACTCTGTCATGTACCTCTTGTGCTTGCTGGATCAGTGTTTCTACTTGTTTTCTGATCTGCGATAGGTGCACATTTGTTTGTTCATACATTGCATCTAAGGACAGTCCCTTTACTCTACCTTTGTCAATTGGCTTAATCACTGACCCTCCTACGGTATGTGCATAAGGCAGTAAATGTGGATTCTCTGCTACTTTATCCTTGTCAATAGGATTGATAAATTCAGGTTCTTTTTCTTTGTCCATGGTAACTAAACTACGACTAAAAATAATAGTTCAAAGATGAGTCCACTTCGGAAACTAGCGCGTTTCAAAAAATAGACATTTTGTGGTTTCGTGAGTTTTCAAATATAAGGTATTTTCAAATAATATGCATTAAAATATTACTTGCAAGCTATTGATAATCAATAAAAAAGAGGCAGTATCACTAAATCGACACTGCCTCTATAAAACTGGATAATTTTTTATTTATTCTTACTAAGATCTACTTTAATTGAAACGATCCTGTCCCAGCTAAAAAGCCTTTGTTAAATATTTCTACTAGGTATAAGCCTGAAGAGAAAGAGGTGTTTGGCTCCCAAATGATGCAAACATTTTCTTTGGTAGATTCATACTCAATGTCAGTCTTTTGTGTGTATCGAACTTGATCTTTGCTCTTGGTGCTAGTGAATACCCCAGAACCTAACTCCTCGACAGCCATCGTTTCGCCAATCGGATTGATGATTCTGATCAAGAATTCTTCTTTACCTATATTAGCCAATTCATTTTCAGTAGTGTTAAAGCACACTTGTACCTTTTCTACATTTTTTGCTAATTTTTTCTCTACGGTCTTACCACTACTTCTAGTCTTGAGCCCTAGACCTTTCACGTCTGTTACTCTCACTACAGAACCATAGTTTACTTTTTTGTTGAGCATTGAATTCTTTTCCTCGAGGTTTTCCTTGAGGCCCACTAAAACGGCTTTCTCTTCGTTCAAGTTTTCTATGTTCATACGTTCTGCCGCGATGTTGGTCTGCAATACTTTTTTCTCCTCAGAAAGTTGAATTTTTTCCTTGGTGAGTATTTGATTTTGTTGCTTTACTTGATCCAATTCAGCAAGATATCTACCCAACTGGCTCTGGAAATTATTGATTTCCTCACGCGCTTGAGAAAGCTCTCTTTTAGTGGCTTTGCCGCTGTTGATTAATTTAGAAATTTCAGCTTTTCTAGAGTCTAAGTCAGACTTTTGATTTTCGATTACAGCGTTCAATTCTTCGTTCTCTCCCTTTTGCTCGTCCAGCGCATTCATTACCTCCTCATATTGAGTTTGTAAATCTTCCTTAAGCACCTCAGCTTCATCTAGCTCCATTGCTTGCTCCGAGATTAAAGTAGACTGCGAATTTCTGTTTACCAATAAAAATGCAATGGCACCAATTAACAAGGCGATAATAATTCCCATTGCGGTAATCTTCTTTTGCATTGATTCTTCATTTGTACTCATAACTAGCTTTTTAAGATTTTAAATAGTTTGAAAGTATATACGTTTTTTATGTTTATCTTATTGCCAAAAGTAAGCAATTGTTGCCTTTATGCAGTCATTTTTTACTTAAAATTATATAGGAATGTTAATTATAAAAAGCTCATTTTCAGATGATTGAAAGACTACCTATCAACAATGTGCTATTTCTTGATGTGGAAACAGTATCGGGCACCCATTTGTTTGATGAACTCAGCCCCGAAGTGCAATATTTGTGGACCTTAAAGGCTTCGCAATTACTAAAAAAGCCTGTAGACGAAATAGAGGAAGAGGAGTTGAGTGCATTCTACCAGGATCGAGCAGCTATTTATGCGGAGTTCGGCAAAATAGTATGCATCTCTGCAGGACTAATTGTCAATGAAGGAAAGGATAAAAGAACTGTCCGCTTAAAATCCTTCTACGGCTTTGATGAAAAAATCCTTCTTGAAGAGTTTGCAGAATTGATGAGCCAATACTTTCACAATCCAGATACGCATTATATATGTGGACATAATCTTCGAGAATTTGATATTCCATACATCTGTAGAAGAATGGTGGTGCAGGGGATAGCGTTGCCAAAAATGCTGCAACTGTATGGTAAAAAGCCATGGGAAACAAAGTATTTATTAGATACCATGGACTTGTGGAAATTTGGAGATTACAAACATTATTCTTCTTTGAAATTATTGACTGCTATTTTCGGTATTCCTAGCCCCAAAGACGATATCGATGGCTCAGAGGTCGGCCGAGTGTTTTGGGAAGAAAAAGATGTGGAGCGTATTGCAGCCTATTGCGAAAAAGATGTAATCGCTGTCATACAAATTATGATGAAGTTCAAAAGAATGGATACTTTTGAGCCTAATCAAATTACCTCATTACTAACAGAATCAAATTCATGAAACACTTAATTGCTCCCTCCATATTAGCTGCCGATTTTGGTAAGATCTACGAAGAAGTAGAAATGCTCAATCAATCTGCTGCGGATTGGGTACACGTGGATGTGATGGACGGAAGTTTTGTTCCCAATATTTCTTTTGGTTTTCCAGTGATTAAGGCCATTAAAAAGAAGAGCAAGCTACCATTGGATGTACACCTAATGATAGATGCCCCAGAGCGCTATTTAAATGAATTTAAAGAAGCGGGTGCTGATGTGCTAACTGTTCATCTTGAGGCATGTACACACCTACATCGTACTATTCAGCAAATCAAAGAACTAGGAATGAAAGCAGGGGTAGCGCTTAATCCGCACACCAATATTGATTTAGTAAGCGATGTGATTGAAGATTTGGATCTGGTGTGTTTGATGTCTGTAAATCCAGGATTTGGAGGACAAAAATTCATTTACAACACGATTCCCAAAACGATAAAATTGAAAGCGCTCATCGAAACGCGTAATGCGCCCACCAAAATAGAAATAGATGGTGGTGTGGGTCTGCAAAATGCAGAAAAACTGTTGCAATCTGGGGCAGATGTACTTGTCGCTGGTTCAGCTGTCTTCAAAGCTGAAGATCCGATAGAAACGATAAGCAAGCTCAAAAGTATAGGGAAAGACATCTACATGGTCTAAATTAGTTCAGAATATACCTTTATCTGCAAAATGACGTTCTGTCACCGTAATCTTATACTATATTTGATACTGCATGAGAATCAGACTTTTACTACTTCTAATGACATCTTTTTTTACGGCTTCGCTCCTTGCTCAGGAGGGGTTTCTGGGCGGTAGAATCACTGATGCAGATACCAAAGATGGGATTGAGTTTGCTACGGTTTATCTAAAGAATACAAGTAATGCCGTTGAAACAGATATGAATGGGTACTATAGAATCAAAGTGCCCACCGATCAAAAGTACACTATTGTAGTCAGCCGAATTGGATTTAAGGATTTCGAAAAAGAAATGAAAAAGTTTCGGGTCGGTGAAAAGCGAAATCTTGATATAGGCATGGCCCCCGAATCCATGGATATAGAAGTGGTAGTGACAGAGACCCGTCTTAGAGAAGTTGAGTCTATCAATGAAGAAGTGACGGAGCTCAAGAAATTGCCATCTACTACTGGGAATCTGGAGAGCGTTCTTCCTAGCATCGCCTTAGGTGTAAATTCTGGGACGGGGGGCGAGCTCAGCTCTCAATACAATGTGAGAGGAGGTAATTATGATGAAAACTTGGTTTATGTAAATGACTTTGAAATTTATAGACCTCAATTGATTCGATCTGGCCAGCAAGAAGGGCTTACTTTTCCTAATATTGATTTGGTACGTGATCTATCTTTTTCATCAGGAGGTTTTCAGTCTAAATACGGAGATAAGCTATCCTCTGTTTTAGATGTCAGTTACAAGCGACCAGATACTTTAGCGGCTAGTTTTGGAGCCAGTTTTTTAGGAGGCTCAGCACATATTGAAGGAAGTGCAGATTTGGATAGTACCTATCGTAAATTTCGCTATTTGGTAGGAGCAAGATACAAGACTACTCGATACCTTTTGGGTACCCTAGATACGGAGGGAGAATACACGCCAAACTTTGCTGATATTCAAGGCTACTTCACTTTTGATCTGACCAGAAACCTTCAGTTAGCAGCTATCGGAAATTTCAATCAAAGTATTTTCAATTTTATTCCAGAATCTCGAACCACTGCGCTAGGTGTCATCAATTTTGGGGTACAATTAACCACAGAATTTGAAGGTGAAGAGAGAGATGAGTTCACCAATGGGATGGGTGGATTATCTTTGACCTATATACCCGAAAAAGAAAAGAATCCCTTGTATCTCAAATTTTTAACCAGCAACTTTAGATCAAGCGAAGTAGAATCTATTGACATCATTGGGAATTATCAATTAGGCGAAATAGAGACCAGTTTAGGAAGTGACAATGCTGGTGAATTAGTCAATCTTTTGGGAACAGGCACACAGCATCAGTTTGTAAGAAATTACCTTTTTCTAAACGTGTTCAATGCTGAGCACAAAGGTGGAATAGAAATCAAGCAGGAAAGAGAAGACGAGAAGGATGTCAATCATTTTATACAATGGGGAGTAAAATATCAAAACGAAAACATAATCGATGAAATCAACGAATGGGAGAGAATTGACTCTGCAGGTTTCTCTCTTCCAGTCGATCCTAATAGAGTTCTCTTAAGCGAAGTATTAAAAACAGAAAATGTATTAAACTCAAATAGGGTGTCGGCCTTCGCTCAAGAAACCTATTCCAGTAGAATAAATGATTTGCATGAATGGCAATTAACGCTAGGTGTCAGAGCTAATTATTGGGACTTGAACAAGGAATTAACGGTTTCTCCTAGAGCTCAATTTTTGTATAAGCCGTTAAACACTCTTCGAGAAGTGTCCTATAAATTGTCTGCTGGCTTATACGTACAGCCTCCTTTTTATAGAGAGCTGAGGAGGCGTGATGGTACAATTAATGAAAACTTGCGTGCTCAAAAATCTGCTCATGTGGTTGCAGGAATTACCTATGACTTTTACCTTGGCAAAATAGAAAAGCCATTTAGATTTATTGCAGAAGCGTTTTATAAACAATTGTGGGATATAGTTTCTTACGATATAGATAATGTACGTATTCGATATAGTGGAGAAAATGATGCTATTGGCTACGTAGCAGGTATAGATATGAGAATCAACGGAGAATTTGTCAAAGGAGCAGAATCTTGGATCAATCTATCTTTTTTAAGAGCTAGGGAACAATTATTAGGCATACAACATATGGACCGAGAATTTGGTGACCCTGAAGCCTTTGAAGTAAATGATGTGCCGAGACCTACGGACCAGTTTATGAACCTTTCTGTATTTTTTCAAGACTATTTAAGAAAAAATGAGAATGTCAAAATGCATCTCAACTTGAACGTAGGTACTGGGTTTCCATTTGGTATTAGAGGCAACAATGAAATATTCAGAAACTCATTTCGGTTTACCGCTTATCAAAGAGTAGATATTGGATTTTCAGTACAATTATGGGATAGAATCAAAAGGGCAGAAAAGCCTAATCATTTTTTAAAGTTCTCAAAAAGTACTTGGTTGAGTCTTGAAGTTTTCAATTTATTGCAGGTTTCGAACACTGCATCAAATACCTGGATTAAGACAGTTTTCGACACTCAATTCGCCATTCCGAACTTTTTGACCTCTCGTCGACTAAATTTACGTCTAAAAATGGACTTTTAAAGACATAAAAGGGCATTTTTATAGTATAAAAGCGCTCTACATTCCACATTATACAATGCTTATTCTTATCTTTAAGAGTGGCTATCCCAATAGTCATAAAAGCGAGCTTCATAATGGTGAATTCCACACACTTCATCGGGCTCGTGTAACAATAATAAGCTTGTTTAATGATATACTTTAGTATATCAAAAACACTCAGTAAAGTGCCTTAAGTTTCTTTTGGTCTTTAAAATCATTGTAAAACAAAAAACAAACATTTAAAGTATGATTCATTTTATCAAATTTTTCGCATTGACAATTGGTGTTGCTTTTAGTGGAAATATTTCTGAATCCACAGGTGCTATCGATTATAATGTCGATGGGGAAGAAATTCTTTTGGTCGAGGCAGATACTTCCAGAGCGGAGGTCAATGACAATGCGGTCACCATAGAGGGAAGAGTTCCATTTACACCAACACATAATCATGGATGTGGACACGATCATAGTTTGGATGTTATGCGTGAATTAGATCCAGAATACGATGAAAAATTGAAGCATTATAACGATGTGATTCTACCGCAACTTCAGGCGGAAGGAAAAAGACTAAGAGAAGAAAGGCTAGCCAATAGAAGTCAACAAACTTTGCTAAGGATGCCTATTGTATTTCATATTATACATACTCCTGGCGAACCTATTGGTACAGGTCAAAATCTCGATGATCAAACTATCATCGATCAATTAGAAACGCTGAATGAGGATTTGACAGCACAAAATGCAGGTTGGCAAAATGTACCACCGAGATGGGAAAATATAAAAGGAAATCCTGAGCTGCAGTTTTGCCTTGCAGAGGTAGACCCTCAAGGAAATCCTACGACAGGGATAGTTAGACATGAATACTCGAGTGTACCTGATAGAGGTTTTATTAGAAATACCATCAAACCTCAAACTGCATGGCCGTCACTCGATTATTACAATGTATGGATACTACCAATTCCAGGGACCACACAATTTGGTGGTGTTTTGGGTTGGGCGTTTTTTCCTTTTCCGGGGACGCCAGGCTCATCGGTAGATGGATGTGTACAAGATTATAGATTTACAGGAAAAGGAGGAAAGACTTTAACGCATGAGGTTGGTCATAGTTGGGGGCTGCCTCACGTTTGGGGTAACTCAGGTGGATGTACTGATGATGATGGCGTAACGGATACTCCACCACAAGCAGAAAATACTAATTCTATCAGACGTATGTCTTGTAATGGTAGTACTTGGCCAGCGGGTCCTGCTACCTGTAATGGTGAAGAGCATATGTATATCAATTATATGGATTATTCTCCAGACGCATGTGCATTGACATTTACTATTGGACAGGCGGATGTAATGAGAGCAGTTACAGAAGGAACAAGTAACAGATGGGCGAGTAGAAACCGTTTGATAACAAGTGCCAACTCTGTAGCTACAAGTTGTGCAGCAGGTAATCCTACTGGTGGGGGTAACCCTACTGGTGGTGGCGGACCACCGATTGTATTACAACATGATGCTGGTATACAAACTATTATTACGCCAACGGATGGCGAGTTCTGCAGTAGTGAAGAAGTGACTCCAGTAGTACTACTCACAAATGGAGTAGGAGATACCCCGCTAACTTCATGTACTATCAGATACAAAATTTCAGGAACACCTGGGTCTATCGCATTTAACTGGACTGGTAATCTTGCAAAAGGTGAGACTGAAGAGGTGTCTTTAGCTCCATTTACTTCGCCAGAATTTAGTTTTGAATTCACTGCTTGGACGACTAGTCCCAATGGTCAGAATGACGAGAATGGATTTAACGATGAGAGAGCTATAAGTTTATCAACTCCTGATGTTTTTGATCCTAATATATTTGAGGACTTTGAAAATGAAAATGATTTCCCAACATCGACTAACTTAGATGAATCGGAGGAAGAAAATAATATTAGAGAATGGGAAATTACAGATATATCGGCCTATGGTGTTGGTGACGGGTCTGTATATTTTAGAAATCACAATAGCCCTGATGATCCTGGCGCTATAGATATTATAGAATTTCCAGTTTTGGATTTTGCTGCAATAGAAAATCCAAGACTTGCATTCGATATTGCATATTACGATATCAATAACTTCCCAGAAAAAGATTCAATCCGGATAAGAGTTTCTACAGATTGTGGCAATACGTTCACGACTGTATTTTACGAGGGAGGAGAGGATCTAGCAACAGTATCTGCTTCACAACCGGCTGAATTTTTTCCTGAACCTACAGAATGGAGAAACGAAGTAATTGAACTATTTGAGTTTGCCGGAGCAGACAGATTCGTGATTGAAATCCTGAATATAGGGTATGCTAATAACAACGTATACATTGATAATATCAACCTTTCTGATGGTTGTGCTTCAAGTGTACAAATTATTAAAGGAGATTTGACATGCGGTGATGAATGTACTGGATTTGCAAATTTAATTCTTAATGGTTTTGTTAACGAACCTCAAATTACTTGGAGCAATAATGTTGATGGACAAACTGGAGAATCTTTAGAAAATTTATGTCCCGGAACATATTCGGTAACTGTTGTAGACACTGATGGAGACTGTGATCATGTGCTAAGTGTAGATATTGCTGGACCGGATCCATTAGAATTAATTGTTATCTCCAATGACATTACCCTTCCTGGTGCACAAAATGGATCTGCAATTGCACAAGGATTCGGTGGTGCAGAACCATACAGCTTCCAATGGGATGACTCCAATAACTTTACAGGTGCTTTCTTGACAGGATTACGCCCAGGGACTTATTGTGTAACCATCACGGATGCCAATGGCTGTTCTCAAGAAGAATGTGTTCAGATTTCAGGATTTGAATGTGAAATGGAAATAGACATTCAGATTACACAACCCGAATGCGGTGGAAGTGGACTAGGATCAGGTATAGTTACCGTTACAAATGCAGTCGGTAATCCCACAATCTTCTGGTCACAAGGTGGGCCCATCATCGCAGGTGGATTCTTGACAGGACCGATAAATAATAACCTTAGCGATGGTCCTTTATTTATTGTAGTGACGGATCCTGGTCTAGATGATTGTCAAGAAGAATTTTTCTTTGACATATTCCCTGCAGTCACTCCTAGTATTAGCCCAGTATTAGAAAATGAATCTAGTGCAGGTAGTAATGATGGATCTATAACACTCAACACTGATGATAGTGAATCTGTTTACAGCTACTTATGGTCCAATGGAGAAACGACAGAGGATATTGAAGGGCTGGCAGCTGGTACCTATACTGTGACCATTAATGACGTAAATAATGATTGCGAATTAATAGAGACGTTTACTCTGAGCAACCTAAACTGTACCCTTATGGCGAGTGCAAACATTGTGAATGTGACTTGCTTTGATGATGAAGACGGTTCCGTAGAAGTATTTGCTACTGGTGGAACTCCACCATATAACTTTGGTTGGCCGGTGGGTCCTGATGTGACTATGCAGGGGAACTTAGCTGCTGGCATATACCCAATCACCGTTTCAGATGCCGTTGGTTGTCGAGTAGTATATGAGGCGATTGTAGAGCAACCTTCTTTATTAGATATTATTCTGACCACTGAAGATGAATCAAGCCCTGGAGCATTAGACGGTTCCGCTTCGGCTACTGTGATCGGTGGCACGGCACCTTACCAATACGACTGGTCAAACAGCCAATCAGGTCCGGATATGATTTCTGGCTTAAGTGGTGGTATATATCTAGTCACCGTTACTGATGCAAATAATTGCACTACAGTAAAAGGAGCTTCTGTAGATGGAAAAGTATGTCCATCTATTGAAGTAGTTACCGATGGGACAAATGTAATTTGTTTTGATGAAGACAATGGTACACTTTCGGCAACTGTATCGGGTGGTATAGAACCATATACTTATTTGTGGACACCAGGAAATTATACAACTGCTACGGTCAATGATGTACCTGCTGGAGATTATACGTTAAGCGTATTAGATGCAGATGGGTGCCCAGCTAACGGGGCAGTTTCTATTACTCAACCAAATCAATTTGAAGTTATCTCTATTTCTGGAATGCCTGAATCAGTAGAAGGCGCCATGGATGGTACCGTAGATATTGAATTGGTTGGTGGAGTTGGCGAGATAGAGTATTCTTGGTCTGGGCCAATTGTTACATTTTCTGCTAGCACGCAAAATTTAACTGGGCTAGCTCCTGGAGAGTATTGTGTAACGGCTACGGATGAAACTAATTGTATGGCCGAAGCATGCTTTACTATTGCGGCTGGTGACAACCCATGTGAAGGGTTTACAAATGAAAATCTTACGGTTCAATTAGAAAGTGATATTTCTTGCTTCGGAGAGATCGATGGCACCGCCACTGCAATCGTGCAAGGAGGAGCAGAACCATATTCCTTCCTTTGGTCAAATGGAGAAACTGGGCAAACTGCAGTAATGCTTCCTGCGGGAGAGACTACTGTTGTCGTCACAGATGCGAATGAATGTGTATCTGAACAAACAGTTACGATTACTGAACCTGCAGAATTTATTCTAGAAGAAATTGTAACGACTGTTATTGCATGTAGAGGAGATGCAACAGGTACAGCTTCACTTGTGTTAATAGGAGGAATAGAACCATACACATATGCATGGTCAGATCTTTCTGAAGATGCGATGAATTTAGGCTTAAGCGCTGGTGATATCAGTGTGACAATCACTGACGCTAATAATTGTATTGTTACAGGGGCTGCGGTGATTACTGAACCAGAAATGGCATTGGAATTATCTGTAACAGGAGTAAATGAAACGATGCAAAATATGAATGATGGATCTGCATCTGCAATTCCTTCAGGAGGTACTGCGCCATACAATTACCAATGGACTGGAAACACAACGACGTTTACAGACGATATTCCAATAATTGATAATCTAGCTCCTGATACATATTGTGTGCTTGTAACAGACGCTAATGGCTGTATCGCGGAGGCTTGTGTGGTCGTTGGAGCCGCAGATGCGCCAGATTGCTCTGCCTTTGGAATTGAGCTTCTTGCGGAACAAGTATCATGCAATGGATTCACGGATGGAGTAATCTTCGTTGATGTTTCTAACGGTGTAGAACCTATAACTTACCAATGGAGTGATGCTAGCTTACCAAGCACTGGTTCTCTAGACAACCTAGAAGCTGGTATATACACAGTGACTGTGACAGATGGTAATGGTTGTGAAGCCATTGCTGAAACTGTTGTTGAAGAAACGGCTCTTCTTGAAGTAGAAATAATAGTGCAATCAATTTCAGCGCCAGGAGCGGCAGATGCAATTTTAACAGCTGTCG
>CAKZVJ010000027.1 GCA_937923345.1 uncultured Saprospiraceae bacterium | reverse complement strand
CCAGAGGCTTTATCCGTACTCCCTTTGGTGAAGTAACTTACTGTCAAAGGTATCATCGGAAATACACAAGGCGTCAACAAAGCCAATAGCCCTCCTAGAAATCCGAAAACAAAAGTCCAGATAAGGCTAGAAGAAGAAATGTTCTCTTCTCCACAATCTCCAACAGGGGATTCGTGCGTTTTTCTTAATACGGGTCTTACTTGATCGATAACTCCTCCGGCTATATTAACGCCAGAGAATGCAGTACCTGCATTAGAACCCGTGGTATTAGCCGCATTTGTATTCGTGCCTGTCAAAGTAGCAATGTGCTTCGACGCTGCCTCCCCGAGGAGTCCTCGATTTTGATCAGGGAAAATCACAAAGTCTATATCCGTAGGTGGAAGGCATCTAGAATCATCACAAGTCATATATGTCAAATATCCTGTGATGGACTCCTTTGGATTAGTAGGTTTTATCTTTTGTGTGAAGGTGACTGGTCCCTTGATAAACTTGATTACGTTGGTATCAAAAAACTTATCGTAGCCTTCTTTGCGCTTGCCAGCTTCTTCGGCAGCACCATCTAAAGTATAAAACTCCGTCTCATCAAAGGTAAAGGAAGTCGGAACAGGCCCATCATCACTCGTATGCTGTGAATAAATGGTCCACCCCTCTTGAATGTTAGCAGTAAAGGTGGCTACGTTATTAGCCACACTTATATCCCATGTAACCGGTTCTAAAATATCGCTCTTAGCTGCTGCAGGCTTAGAAGCATTAGCTATGGGGTTCGTCTTTTTGACCGTAGATTGCTTTTTACTGACAATTTTAGGTTGTTGTATTTGTATGTCTACCGCTTTACCATTGCCCGTTTCTACCGTCAGAACTTGTTCTTTTTTAGCGACTACTGGGCTAGAGGGTTTAGTCGGAGGAGTTTCCACTATTTGGATAGGGTTTTTCTTTTTTTCTATTTGTATGGGCGCTTCCGTTGGAGCACTACCCGTACTAGGGGCTTGCTTAGGCGTGATCTTGAATTCGAAATCTTTGTCTGTAGGTGGCAGGCACTTCGTAGCATCACAAGTCATAAATGTGAGATAGCCGGTAATAGGTTTGTTATAATCGGTGATTTTTACCTTTTGTCTAAAAATGGCTTTCTTTGCATACTTGGTCACGTTCATATCGAAGACCTTGTCGTGGCCCTCTTTGCGATTGAGCTTGTCTTCAGTCGTCTTACCATTGAGAGCAAAATGATCGCCCGCGTCAAATTCAAAAGAGGTGGCGATGGGGCCATCATCTGATTCTAAATATTGAGAGTAGACAGTCCAACCGTCCTCAATATCTGCAGTGTAAATAAGCTCATATTCGTCACCAGAGATATGCTTGTTGTCGAATGACCAGCTTACGGGATTGTATATCTGTGCGTAGGTTCCTATCGTATAGCTGAGACCTACAATAAAGAGAATTAACTTTTTCATTGTTAGTATTTGGATAAGGATTCAAAAATATGAATAATTAGCCACTCTTTTGAGAGGACTTATTATTTGATTTCGACATCAAAATCTACCTCAGTTGGAGGTAAGCATCGATTGTCGTCACAAGTCATATATTCGATATAGCCTTTCACGTTTTTAAGTCCTGCGGTTCTTTTGATTTTTTGAACTAGGCTTAGTTCTTTGGCGTACTTAGAGATTTTCATCTCAAAAAGCTTATCATAGCCTTCTTTCTTGTCTCCTACCTCTTCGATTTTACCAATAGGTGTAATGCCCTCCGTCTCTAGATTGATAGAGGTGGCTATGGGACCATTATCGCTTTCAAGATATTGTGAGTAGACATACCAGCCATCGTCGATAGCAGCGGTGTAGGTGATAGTAACTTCTTCGTCTGATACTTCTGCATTCACAGTCCAGCTTACAGGTTCCAGTTGGCAAAATGCTGTGATAGTAAAGCATAATGTCATTAGTAAACAAAGTGAAATCTCTTTCATAATGGATTAAATTTTTTTAATTAATAAAATAACTGGATTGAAAGAAGTGGTTATGTAGCTCGCGTCCATGTTTGGTCTTAATTTCATAGATTAAATTACACTAAAAAACGTGCTACGGTGCCTAAAGTTATACCTATTTGTAGTTTATTTCAGCCTCTCGACGAACAATAAGAAAATCTTAACCTTTGGCGCGATGGAGTGGGATTGGTAGACGTGTATATAATGGTGGGAGTTAGCCTCCAACTTGGATATTTCTATGACCCTAAAGGCCTCAGATTAAGTGATTGTCTTATATGTATGAGGCTATCAATCTGAGCAATGGCCAAAGGACTAGCGCTGCGAAAGGGTGACGACGAAGGAGGAAGACTCGCGGTTTTTTTCAAACTGCGAGGCCGAGCGAACAGCGAGTCCTGTAGCATAGCGACCCCATATTACCCAATTTTTCATTGGGTAATATGGGGTAGGCCACAAAACAAGGATGAATGCCTAGTTCTACTTTTGGCCCTTCTTGAATGGCATATAGCACCTAGCAAATTAAATCATTGCACATTGAAAATTGCGCATTGACTTATGTCATATTGAAAATTGATCATTGATTATTCCACATTGAATGTTGCACATTGACTTATGTCACATTGAAAATTGATCATTGATCATTCTACATTGAATGTTCCACATTGATCATTGCTTCATTGCACATTGATCATTGCTTGATTGCACATTGAAAATTGCTTGATTGCACATTGAAAATTGATCATTGTACATTAAATCACCCTCTAAACATCCATTTACCGATCTCCTTAAATCCGACTTTCTTACCATAGAGAAGGATACCGATACGGAAGATGCGTCCTGCTAACCACGTGAAAAACAGAATGGCGAGAATCAAAAAGACTACCGACAAGGCTATTTGCCAAGCGGGTGGGTCGAAGGCGAGCAAGCCGGGCATCACGATGGGTGAAAATAATGGAAACATGGAGGAGTACAGTGCGAGTGAACTCTCTGGGCTACGCACTACGGCAACCATAATATAAATGGCAATCGCGATCGGGATCATGACTGGGATAGAAAGCGTCTGGCTCTCTCCTAAGTCATCTCCTACGGCAGCGCCCACCGCGGCAAACATAGCTGCATACAGCAAATATCCACCCAGGAAATAGAATACAAATAGTGGGACGATCTTCCACCAATTGAGATTGCGGAGTTCGTTCATCAAAAGCATTACTTGCTGCTCCATATCCTCTGGGTCAATCTGTGCACTCTCGAGGTCAACGGTGTTCATACTCTCGAGGTCGATGCCAAATATCAGCGCCGCGCCCATGTACATTAGTGGAATAAGTACGACCCAGATGAGTAATTGGGTCAAACCAACACCTCCAACGCCAATGATCTTACCCATCATCAACTGAAATGGATTGACTGAGCTGACGATGACTTCTACGATACGATTCATCTTCTCTTCCATGACGGAGCGCATCACGCCCATGCCGTAAAAAATAACCACGAAGTACATCAGCATCCCCATAATCATGCCCAGCATGGCACCCACTATGCCGGAGAAGCTGGAGCTGTCTTCTTTGGTCTCATCGAGTGGGTCGGGATCTAAAATCACTTTGGTATCTAATAGCTTGAGCTGCTCTTTGTCTAGCTCCAGTTTTTCCATTTTGTAATCTCGAATGACATTTTTTATCGCGGCCTCGATCTTGTCGACATCGTCTAGACCTGGATCACTTTCTGAAAAGTAAGTAATGGTATAGTCTTTCGCTTGGATGTTGCGCAGCGTAGGTAGCTTGAGGACAGCGGAGTACTTTTCTTCTTCCGTTTTCTTCTTTAGTTCTGCGAGAGAATCTGTGGTCTTGATATAGTGGATAGAGCCATCTTTGCTAGATGGGATATTGCGATTTTCTAGGATTCCAGATTCGTCAAATACAGCTATGTTCAGCACCTTGTCTCCCTCGTAGGAAAGGATGAAAAAGACAACTACAAAAAATAGTGCAAAAGCGAATGGGGTGAGTAAGGTGGTGACTATGAAGGACTTCTTCTTTACCCGAGTCAAGTATTCACGCTGTACAATCAACCAGAATTTATCCAATGTTTTTAGTTTTGTTACACGAATATAGCTTAATTCAGAACAAATATTACACTGGGTAATTTCTATTTTATACTAAGGGGATGGCTTGGCATACAAAACTGCCTAAAGGTGTGGATAAACAGTGAATGATGTTTATCTTATTTTATATAATAAAATTTTAATACTTCGTTTGACACTGACTCCTCATTCTTTACTTTATCAGGTAATTCATTACATTGTTAATTAAATTTGATTTTCGTTAGGTAATAGATTAAGCTTGCCAATTCATGATGAAGTTTTTCTAATAAAATATTCTTGCATGCTGTTCTTTCACGTTCTTTTTTCCCCTAAAAAAGAACCAAAAACCCCGTCTGAATGGCACAGCCGGGCAGGCTCTCGACTGTAAAGATTCTTAACGCTTATGCAAGCTAAAAAGCCTAAAGGCTTAAAACTCGTTATAGATGCTTTTTTACCCTTAATTGTAAGTAATAACGGAATGCTTGTTCGACTGTATGGCTGTACGTTTGACTCAGACAGTTAAGCCTTCTGACGACTTTTCTTAACGCTTACAACACTAAATCTTTCAAGGTCGATATTTATTCTAGGTTAATAATTTTACCCTTATTTAGATTCAAAAAGCCCTAAATGGAACCTAAATAACCATTCGTAATTTCAAATTTTTGTTCTAGTATCTTGAAGTATTTTAACTCTACTATACAACAAACGGATAGTCAATAACAAGTATATAGACTTTATTCCTCCTCAGTACTATTGCTTTCCATTCGAGCTTTGTATCGCGCCTCTTTTTCTGCCTTTTCTGCTTCTTTTTTCGCTTTTCGCTTTTCGTCAGCCTTGCTGTAGGCTATGATAATTTCTTTCACCAGGCGATGCCTGACCACATCATCCGTAGTAAGGTATACTACGCCGATGCCTTCGGTATCCTCAAGAATGTTAATACTGTGCTTCAGTCCTGAGCGTTGGTTGTGCGGTAGATCTATCTGTGATATATCTCCTGTGATGATACACTTCGCAGAGGGGCCGAGTCGGGTCAAGAACATTTTGAGCTGCATCGAGGATGCATTTTGCGCTTCGTCCAATATGATAAAAGCATTGTCGAGGGTACGTCCACGCATGAAAGCAAGCGGAGCGATTTCGATGATTCTGTTCGCCATGAAGTGCTCTAGTTTGTCTGGAGGAAACATGTCGTCCAGCGCATCATAGAGCGGTCTTAAATAAGGGTCTACTTTATCCTTTAAATCACCTGGAAGAAAACCAAGATTTTCTCCTGCTTCTACAGCAGGGCGCGTAAGAATTATTTTTTTGACCAATTTATTCTTCAGTGCACGAACTGCAATCGCCACTGCGGTATAGGTCTTACCCGTACCAGCAGGTCCAATGGCAAAAACGATATCGTTGTTTTCTGCAGATTCGAATAGTCTCTTTTGATTGACTGTTTTAGCCTTGATGGGTTTGCCTGAGCGCCCATTGACGATGGTGCTAGAAGCATCTCCTTTGCTAATTTTCACTGCAAATGGATTATTGCCATTGAGCATATCTTGTATGGTTTGCAATGACAGTTCGTCATGCTCACGCAGCATACGAATCATTTTTTCAAAAGTCTCTTTTACTTTTTGGGTTATTTTTTTCTCGCCGATGAGCTTGAGCTTGTCGCCTCGAGAAGTTATACGTATTTCTGGAAATGCTTTTTTGACTAGATTTAGTTTGGAGTTCTTTTCGCCATACAGTGCTACTGGGTCCACTCCATCAATGGAAAGATTGATTTCGCTCAATATTATTTATTTATATGATATTTAAAATAATGTGGCAGGTGTTTCACTTCTTCTTCTGCCTACCACAAATTACAGTATAAAAATATCCTTTTCAAGGAGTATTCTATATTTTAAAAGGAATTTCTAGCCGCAATGTTTCGACCCATTCAATATATGATAAGTATATTTTGCATTTTTGTAGTAGAAATTAAAATAAGGCATGATTAAAAGGATTGTGAAATTAGAATTGCAAGCGGATAAGATTGATGACTTTCAAGCCATCTTTGCAGAAAGCAAGATGAAGATATTGGCTCGCGAGGGCTGTTTTCATGTGGAATTGTTGCGCAGTATGTCTCCTGACAATGTGTTTTTTACTTTCTCTCTCTGGGAGACGGAGGACGCATTGAATGCCTATCGTCATTCTGAAATGTTTAAAGATGTTTGGCCGAGGACTAAAGCTTGTCTTGCTAATCCGGCCGAAGCATGGAGTACACAATTAGATGATGCCCCATGGCAATAAGTTAGATCGAATGAGAAAGATAAGTCTTCATAATTATACCGTTATTTTTGCTGCCGCCGCTGAGCAGTTGCAAAACCTGCTTAGTGAGTTAGACTATTCTAGTGTATTTGTCTTGGTCGATGAAAACACGTTGATGCACTGCTTAACCCTTGTTGAGGAGGCCCTTCCAGAGCATACAAAATTTATACAAATAGAGAGTGG
The DNA here is from genome assembly GCA_937923345.1 of uncultured Saprospiraceae bacterium. GTDB lineage: Bacteria > Bacteroidota > Bacteroidia > Chitinophagales > Saprospiraceae > JALZVN01. The sequence continues at coordinate 5,594 of CAKZVJ010000027.1, read as the reverse complement.
CGAGACCCATAAAAATCTACAAACCTGCGAATTGATTTGGCAGTCCTTGCTAGAGCAAGGAGCCGATCGCCAAAGTATATTGATCAATCTAGGCGGGGGTGTGATAGGCGACATGGGCGGATTTTGTGCCGCCACTTTTATGCGTGGGATTCGTTTCGTACAGGTGCCGACTACTTTATTGGCAATGGTGGATGCCTCTGTGGGTTCCAAATTGGGCGTTGATTTTCGAGGGGCTAAAAATATGGTGGGCCTATTTCAGAATCCAGAGGCCGTTATTATAGATCCCTTGTTTTTAGAAACGCTACCGCAGCCTGAGTTGCGCTCTGGTTTTGCGGAGGTGGTGAAGCACGCCTTGATAAAAGATGTGGTTTTGTGGAAAAAGTTGTTGCAGTTCAGCTCTATTCAAGAAGTTGAAAACTGGGAAGATATTATTTTTAGATCTGTGCAGATAAAACAAGAAGTCGTCGAACAGGATCCTAAAGAAAATGGGCTCCGCAAGATTCTCAATTTTGGGCACACGATAGGGCACGCCTTGGAGTCTCATTTTCTCCATACCTCAGATCCCTTGCTCCATGGGGAGGCAGTAGCTTGGGGGATGTATGCAGAAGCCGCGCTCTCGCATCAGCATAAAAACTTGCCTGCGCCAGTGCTGAAGGAAATCCAAGCGTATATTTATTTGCATTTTGGTCTGAGCGCAAGGCAGCAGTTTGCTATGCACGAACTGATTTCAAATTCCATTCCTGAGCTGATCAGTTGGATGCAAAAGGATAAGAAGAATGTCCAGCAGAAAATTTCGGTTTCTTTATTGGAGCGAATCGGTTACTGCACACCAGATCATTTTTTTAGCGCGGATAGTCTAGAAGCTACACTTGGTGATTTGTTGACTTGATATTTGAAGATTGAATATTTGGGGCCTACCCAGATGAGCCTTCTATCGGCGGCTATCTGGGTCGCTACCTTGCACAGCTCGCATGTCTGCTCGGCCCTACATTACATTTCGGTCTGCCGCGAAAAGGCGGCACTGTTCCAGATCGCTAGTCCAAAAAAAGAAAGTATCAGTTTGAAGTTAGCATATATTGCTTGAAGCTAGCGGCTTGTCTCTAGAAGCTGCTCAAAATAGCGCTGCATTCATAACTCATCATTCATAATTCAATTTCCGTATTCTTTTTCTTGCATTTTTATAAGGCGAACTCGTATTGAGTTGTATCATTCTACCAGCTGTATATTCTTTATACCAATAGGTGTTGTAGAGTTCGTCGTTGCTTTTGGATTCAATTATTTTTAAGATGTGATTGACTTTGTCATTGAGCAAGATTCGGATATTGGGAAAATCATAATCTGGATAGTCGCCATAAAATTTTTGCGCGAGGGCACCCAATTCGTTCCACTTATAATGGTCTGTAGGAAAGGTGACGGTCTGATTGGTTTCCATTTTTGTATTCCAGTCGATGACTAGCTCTGCCCAGCCTACAAGATAGGCGACGAGTTGATAAGGGCTCATCAAGGTGTCTTTCGCATGGCCTGGCATATTTTGATGAGTAGTCAGCTGCTCAGGCACACGAGCTATATCCTTATCCAACTTTTTGTAGGAGAGACGAATGTCTTCTAACAGTTCTGTTTTATTTTGTGGAATAGGCATAGCAGCAAAATAGGGAATAAGTTTTAGATTAAACTACATGGCTCTATGAGAATTTGTGTGGGTAGAATAAAGATGTTGCAATTGATTTTATTGGATATAATATGCCTGAGACAGGACAGTATGGTTTGTTGGGCTATATCAATTTGCAAGGAGGTATAGGACAAGAAAAGAATACACTGCGCATTACCAAAAAATTAGCAGATAAGGAAAGTGCTTGGACTATTCCGTTTCGATATATAGAAAACTAAGGGCGTATTATTGCATAGTTTATTTCAATTTGTGATATTGTATTCCATTATTGGCTTCTCAGATAGGAAGTTATAAACACATAAGGGTATAATATGGACAAGGCTTTACAAACGATGATAAATAACATGCCTGAAAAAACAGGTAAGTCCTTAGAAGAATGGAAAAAGATTTTGAAAGAGAAAGCTTTTGCTAAACATTCAGAAGGAGTCAAGTTTCTCAAGTCGGAACATGGCGTCACGCATGGATTTGCGAACACCATCGTCACCTTATCAAAAGCGGAGGATAAGGGAGAAGATGATTTAGTATCTGCACAGTACAAGGGTAAAGAGATTTTACTTCCGATATACGAGGCCTTGATAAAGTATGTCAACACCTTGGGAAAGGACGTGACGATTACGCCCAAAAAAGGGAGTGTAAGTGTCATTCGTAAAAGACAATTTATACTCATTAAACCCGCTACGAAAACAAGAATTGACTTAGGGTTTAAATTGAAAGATAAGCCGACTACAGATCGTCTAGAAAACTCTGGGCCCTTTGGTACCATGTGTACCCATCGGGTTAAATTGACAGATAAAAAGGAGGTCAATGCCGAATTGAAAAAATGGATAAAAGAGGCTTACGACAAATCTGTATAGCTGCATGGAGATTCCTTCATTCAAATGGTTTTAGGTCTAGCCCTATTTTCTTGATTTTAGCTTCCATACTACCTAGTAGCGTTATAAGCCCATTTTTGAAGATCATTATGGGTTTTAATCTGAAAGTAGCATAAAATTTGCTTTATTTTTGGCGAATGCAATTTTTGAAATCAGAGAGTTTTTCTCACACAAAATCCTCAAGCTTTGAAGAAGTTATACCCTATTTTTTCCGTTTTATTTTTTACCATCTTTTGCCAGGCTGCTTTGACTGCAGAGGTATTCTACATTACCTCAGAATCTGAATTTGAAAGTGCGCAAAATAATGCCTCGGCTGGGGACAGCCTGATATGGCGCAATGGGACCTATGCCAACGTGGAGATGGACATTGATAAAGATGGCATATCCGTGATAGCGGAACAATTGGGGCAGGTTATTTTTGAGGGTGGTTCACAGGTAGAAATCACTGGCGATGATATCCTCTTTCAAGGCTTTCAGTATTTGGGTGGTGATATCGGAAACGATGATGTGATAACCATCCGAGGTAGCAATCTGGTAATCGAACAGATCAATATTAATGCTTACGAGTGTTTCAAATATCTGAGGATACGAGAGGAAGCACGCTACGTAGATGTTACACATTGTAATTTTGAGAATAGAATCAATCTTGATGATCAAAATATTCTTTCTGTGTTAGTGGGTAGTGAGCCAGGCTATCATAGGATTCGTTTTTGTTCCTTTAAGAATTTTGAAGGCGAAGGAAATGATTTTGGTATTGAGCCTATCCGTATCGGAGTGAGTTCTCAGGCCAATCTAGACAGTAGGTCTGTGGTTGAGTTTTGTTACTTTACGAACTGTGATGGAGATGGAGAATTGATCTCTAGTAAAGCACGTCAAAATATTTATCGACACAATACTTTTGAAAACAATACGAAAGCAGAACTCGTCTTGAGGCATGGTTCTGAAAACATAGTCTATGGAAATTTCTTCTTGAATGGTAAAGGGGGCGTGCGAGTAAGAGAAGGACAAGACCAGTACATCTACAATAATTATTTCTATAATTTAAATGATCGGGCAATCTACTTACAAAACGAACCATCGGATCCTTTGGATAATGTCAATATCGCTTTTAATACGATTATAGATTGTGGCGAGGTGAGACTAGGTGGTAGTGGAAGCAATGATCCTACGGATGTTACCATTGCGAATAATATTTTTTTCCATTCCAACGAAGATTTATTTAGAGAACCTACTGGTGCAGAGACTTGGATAGGAAACTTAGCTGGTGGAGATTTAGGGATAACACTGCCCGCTACAGGCTTGATTATGATGGACCCCGCTTTGGAAATTAACGCTGCAGGATTCTTTGGCTTGACAGCAGGGAGTAGTGCAATAGATGCTGCTCAGCCCGGGTTTAAGCCGTTACCAGATTTCGAAGGTCTGGAAGAGATAGATGCGGATGTTATGTTTGACTTGATGGGACAAGCTAGACCAGTAGATCTTGCGGATAGAGATTTAGGGTGCAATGAATTTCCGCATGATATTACTATCTCGCCTTTAGCGACTGAAGAAAATACGGGACCAAGTTATGATACCGATTTTGTACTTAGCGTACGTAATGACCTGCCCGTTGTATCTAACCTCATAGGTATTTCTCCAAATCCTGCTACTGATAATATTGTCATTTCTTTTGAGAATGAAAACTATAATAAAGTGACGCTAGAGATAGTAGATGCAAAAGGAACGCTGGTGCACATCATTGCAAGAGATTTTAATACCTCGAATCAAAATCAGGTAAACTATCAGCTGGGTCAATTGCCTAGCGGATTATATACGATACGTGCGACGAGTCTCGGAAACAACAATACGGTGAAGGCTTTACAAAGTCTTCGTTTTGTGAAGCACTAGGAAAGAATTAGTATAAGAAATTAAGCACTTTGTATCCGGAGATACAAAGTGCTTATTTGTATTAAGTGAAGATATAAATTACATTTTTATAAAACGCTGTGGCGCATAGCCTTCTACCTTCAAATAATAGATCCCACTAGAAAGAAACTGCACTTCTGCTTCTTTGTGTTTGCCCCATAAGACAATTCTGCCGTGCAGGTCTATTATTTCGTAGTCCCGCGCTTGTTCAATACCAAAGTGGAACACTTCATTTACTGGATTCGGAAAGGGCGATAGACTAGGTAAACTAGCATAGTTGTAGACACTATTAGTTCCTTCTGCCTTACACATGCCACCAAAGTGATAGTCGTCTCTAAATAGTATAAATAATCCTTTTCCTTTGGCTGTTTTATTGCCTTCCACATCTATGTCTATGTTGTTATAAAAATCATATGGTAAGTCGTTTTCTAGTCTATATAATACAGAGTCTGTAGCTAGGCATGTTGCCTCTGTTAAGAAGTCTTCTTCTAAAAACCAAGAATCAAAAAGAAATGGTTGAGAATGCCCGATAATCATACTGCCCTCAATGCAGTGTCTGTTCTTATAGTCTTGAGGATCCCAACTTATTTTGACAGGATAGTGCTTAGCATGGATGACAAAATAAGCATCTGTAGCATTGTGATAACAATTATTTACAGAATCATAAAAGGCATCAAATACATGTGTTATGAGTTTCTTTGTAAACCCAATATTTAAGGCACCTTCATGAGAAGCTCTTACTTCAAAAATACTATCAAAAGGGGTATTTATTTCTGCTTCCCCATAAATAGGATTGATAATTGAGATCTCTTCATTTTCTGCAAAACCATAAACAATAGAATCCTTATTGCCGATGGCGTCTTCAAAGTAGAGCGTGCTCTCAAATAGGATATCATCTTGTGCAAAACCTGTATTGTGAAAAATTGAAATTAAGAAAAGAATATAAAAATGTTTCATTAATATTATTGTTTAATAATAGTTTCAAAATAAGTGTCATTGTCTTTTCCGTAAACAAGATAATATACACCATTTCTTGCAGATGGTGGTATTTGTGTATTTATTGTGTGTACCCCTTCTGTTAAAACTTCATCGATTAGTTCTATTTTCATTGACGAATCTAAGGGGTCTACAATATAACTCTTTAGTCT
>CAKZVJ010000026.1 GCA_937923345.1 uncultured Saprospiraceae bacterium | reverse complement strand
GGTGCGGTTATAACAGAGCCATTAGACTTAAACGACGACTCACAGATAGTACTTTTCTTCAACGAAGGATTTGCTAACGGTGGTTGTCCTGGTCAGACTGGTGAAACTATGACTAGAATGGTACTTACTAAAATGTAATATAACTTACACCTTAGTTAAATAATAATAGAAGGGAGTGCTGGGTTTCAGCGCTCCCTTTCTATATTTATATCTATGAAAACAATTTTGTTGCTTCTCTTTTTGTGCTTGTGTAGCTTGAATCACTATGCACAGAATACAATAGGGGTTCTCAAGAATAGTATAAATGCACATGATGCATATACGCTGTATGCGCCAGCTGACTATACCTCAACCTATCTTATAGATAATTGCGGTAGAGTAATTAATCAATGGGACTCGGAGTATATTCCAGGCTTAGTAGCTTACTTACTATCAGATGGAAGATTATTGAGAACCGGTAGAGAAACAACAACTAATAATTTTACTACAGCAGGTAAAGGAGGAATTATTCAGATTTTTGATTGGGAAGGGAATTTAGAATGGCAATCAACTGTCAGCGATGACCAATTTGGAGCGCATCATGATATTGAATATTTGCCTAATGGAAATATATTATTACTTCGTTGGGAACGAAAACTGCAGAATGAATTAATCCAAGCAGGTAAAGACACCTTATTTACGCCGGCAGAAATCTGGTTGCCCTCTGTCATAGAAATCAAACCTCAAGGTACTGCTGACTTTGACATAGTTTGGGAATGGCATCTTTTTGATCATTTGGTTCAAAATTTTGATGCTACAAAAGATAACTTTGGAGTAGTAGCGCAAAGCCCTCGAAAAGTAGATATAAATTATAACAATATTACCGAACGGGATTGGGGACATTTAAACAGCATTGACTTTAATGTAGATAGAAACGAAATTCTGCTATCCAGTAGAAATTTTGACGAAGTTTGGATTATTGACCATAGCACCACCAGCCAAGAAGCAGCTTCTGACTTCGGCGGCAATTCAAATTTGGGTGGCCAATTACTATATCGCTTTGGCAATCTTTCAGCTTATCAGGAGGTAAATCAATCCTCCATTCTTGATGGACAACATGATGCTGAATTTAAGGTGAATCCTGAAAGCAATGTACTCTGCATTCAACTGTACAATAACAATAATGAAAATGCGAAGCCCTCAGAGATAATTGAGTTTAGCCCAAAGCTAAATGCGGATGGTGAGTATGCATTGGAGAATAATCGTTTTGACATTAGCGGGACTACCCTCATATTTTCAAGCACTGGAGATAGAAACTTTGAGTCGGATATCATGTCAAATGTACAATCTTTACCAAACGGTAACCTTTTAATAAACGCTGGGCGCTCCTCCAATTTTGTAGAGTTTGATTCCTTAGGCAATGAAGTGTGGAGATATAAGGGACCCGTTTCTATTTTTGGCCCAAATCCCCAAGGCTCTAATATCACTGGTGGTACATTTAGAATTGAAAAATTTAGCATTACGGATCCGATGTTTGATAATTTAGATACAAGTGTCAAGGCAGAGTCCATTGAAATTAATCCAAACCTAAGCAATTGTGGTTTGACAAGTACAGCTGTCATTATTCCATTGGAGGCTTCTGTGTCTCCGAATCCATTTCACAATCAATTGACATTCCATATCCCTAGCCTTAATGAAGTAGACCTAGAAATTTATAATGCTGTAGGCACAATGCTTATGAGTACGAAAATCAATACAGGCCAATCGCTAGACACCGGCCATTTACAAGAAGGAATTTATTTTTTAAAGCTAAAAAAAGAAAATCGAGAAACCAGTTTTAAAATGATCAAGATTTAATCAAGAATGGTGAACTCTCTTATTTTTTCATCATTCACACCAATTAAAATTTTTGACGCCTTACCTTTAGATTCTAGCAAGACAATTGATTTACTATTCCCCTCTATTGGGAGCTGGCTGGAATAGTTCGCGCTATAAGTATATTGCTTACCATCAGAAAGTAATACGGTCGCATTCTGATAATCTAATCGTGGTGTTTCTACTTCAGTTTCGTATATATTGCCTATTAAAATTAAATCTTCAAACCCATTCTTGTCTATATCAATACTGACCCCATCAAGGATTGGCCGCAAATGAGCCTCTATAGGTAACTCCATTTGCCTGAAGCCATTATCCGTTTGTATTAACACAGTAGATGCAAAGGTAGTGGCTTTCTTTTGGGTAGCATTTCCTAGTTCTGCTCCATAGACATCTTGCAAGGTGGCATTGGCAAAAGACTCATAAGTCGGAAACTTTTCTTTGATGAAAGGCACTTGTTCTGAAGAGCACTGTCTTCCTCTAAATGGTACTTGCTTACCCTTGTATTCATAACTCAGGATTTGATCGTAGGTGCCATTGTCGTCAAAGTCATGCCCATAGATGTATAAGGGTTTCTTATCACTCGCTTTATACTTTGAGTTCAGTCCCAGATTGCCAAGAATATAATCCATTTTGCCATCATTGTTCAAATCTGTAGGTATAATGGAAAACCACCAACCGAGTTTTGCGTCGAGATCGTATTCTGAGGATACATTTTCAAAGACACCTTCCTTGTTTTGAAATAGACCAATGCTCGTCCATTCCCCCGCCACCATAAAGTCCATCCATCCGTCATCATTAAAGTCCATAACTTCGATGTCATTTATTATTCCAAATTCGGATAACCCTGGAGCTTTTTCATTGGTAACATCTATAAGTTTCCCATTGTCATTTTTGAATAAAATAGAAGGAGCGTGTTGCGGATATTTTTGCGGAATGATTCGATTGCAAATGATTAAGTCATTGTCTCCGTCCTTGTCAAAATCAAAGCTTGCTCCAGTCTTACCACTACTGCCTGGGTTTAATGAAGATTGTCCTGATTCTGTATACAATCCATTGTCATTTATAAACAAGTGATCCATGTACATCTCATCATCTGCCTGCGCCTCATTGCCAGCGGATAGCAAATAAGCATCTTCATCACCATCATTGTCCAGGTCAAAGAAAATAGCATCTGCTATTTCCGATAGACCCACCTCAAAACTAGTATTTACATTTTTATTTATGGAGGCTAACAGTGGAGACTGTCCTTGGGAAGCGCCAATAAATATTGCTTCTTCCGCTTCATTAGATTTTTCCACTAAACGCATTTTGGGCCCCGTGATAGACTGTTTGTAAGGAAGTAGTGTCTCAGTACGAAAATCGTTATACCCGTTATCTACATGCTTGTAAGTAGGCAGAATGTCCTGGGTGGTTTTGAATTTTTTGGCAATAGAATTTTTAGCACCACCAAGGGATACAGCTGCATTTTCTTTTAAGCTTATGGTTTGATCTACAGCAACTGCAGTAATTTTTTCTGATTTGCCATCTAGCCATTTTACTACCAAACTGTCAATATTATTTACTTCACCTAAACCAAAATAAATATCCGTAGAGAGACTGGAAAGATACCCTCTTACTCTTTTGGATTCTGCCATCTGTACCTTATCGCCATAATAGATCCAAACCTTAGCAAATGGTTCTGACAGCTTAGCGTCAAGCTTTACTTTCAAATAATGGAAGCCATTTTTATCACTTGTATTTTCATATAGAAAAGCTTCATCGTCAATATTGTTGACTATCAAATCCAAGTCTCCATCATTATCTAAGTCTGCATGTACGGCGCCATTGGAGAAAGATGCTTTACCTAAACCCATCTTTGCAGATACATTTTCAAACTGTAGTGGAGTAGTTTGACGATAAAATACGTTTGGAATTTTTTCACTAGGAACTGTCTTGTACAGCGCTTCCTTCTCGATGAGGGGGATAGCTTGGTCTCCGTATTTTTGCTTGAGGTTTTTTACCCGTATTTGAAAATCATTATCTCGAGTATATTTTCTAAACCCATTGCTTACGAATATATCCTTGTTTCCATCTTTGTCGAAATCTTCTATTAGACAAGCCCAGGACCAATCTGTCTTACTTGTTTTTGAAAAATGAGCAATATTATCAAATTTGTGCTGCCCATTATTCAGCTGCATTGCATTGAACATATACTGATATGGGAAGTCAAAATTTTGAGTCAGCATGTTAAAGTTATCTACATCCATAGAGGCCATCAATGTTTTTGACTTGATGTGATCTTCTGACGCCATATCCAAGACATAAATATCTTGATAGCCATCTTGATTAATATCGGCAATGTCAAGACCCATAGAAAAGAATGCGCTGTGCTGTAATCTATCTTTAGTTTCATTGATAAAACCTCCTTTCTTATCGTTTATATACACCGCATCTGGGATGTAATAATCATTGGCTATATAGATATCTAGCCAGCCGTCATTATTTATATCACTGACACTTAAACCCAATCCAAAAGAGGGGAGTAGTAGTCCTGCTTGCTCAGTGACATCCACAAATTTTCCACCATCATTTCTATAAAGATGCGAACTGCTAATCCCCAATAGAGAGGCATTGTGCGTTTTTATCATAGAGTAAAAGGATACTGGATCTAAACCTATTAAAGGACTTTCATTCATGACGATGCAGTCTAAATCGCCATCTTTATCAAAATCAAAAAATGCAGTTTGGGTAGAGATACCTATGTCTGCCAGACCATATGCTTTTGCACTTTCTGTAAAGGTAAAATCACCATTATTAATGTACAGCAGATTGGCTCTTTTCTCCGGTCCGTATGGTCCACCTTGTGAGACGTAGATATCCATAAAACCGTCTTCGTTTACATCTGCACAGGTCACTCCATTAGACCAAAATTTAGATTTTCTGATGCCCGCCGTTTCTGTTTTGTCCGTAAATTGTAGGCCTCCTTCATTTTTATAAATTCTATTGTCAACTTGATTGGCAGTAAAAAACAAATCCTCCAGACCATCATTGTCAAAGTCAGCAGCCGCTACACCTGCACCATTAAAAAAGAAATCAAAGTCTAGAATGTTTTCACCTGTACTTAGATTTTCGATAAGTTGATTTTGAAATGTAATCCCACTATGAGCAGATGATACCTCCTTAAATAAATAAGATTGGGATGATTCGTTGATAGAAGTATCAGTTAGTGTATTAGATTCACAGGTTATTATTAGGACAATCCAGAGCCATACCAATCTATGCATAAAGAAATTTTATCATTCAGCGACACAAATTACTCATCTATTTTTAAGCATGCAAAGAAGATTGTATTGATTTCTTTTTAAATATAAGCAGCGCATATCTTGGCTCAGGCGTTTGTCATGTAGTACAATCCTGTATAGTGCTTAAGAGATTAATACGAAACAAGATTGAATTAGTATGAAAAAAAGGCCATGCCTGGGAGACTCAATCACCTGATTGAGTCTTTTTTTATGCTCTTTACGGTAGGCTTGGAGTGCATATACGTCGAAAAGTAAGTCCCGCAACCTCTGTTATAAGTAAATTCACTAATCATCTACCTTTTTTTTGGCTGAGAGGTAGGAATGATGCGCATGAAATAAGCAGACCTTATATGCGCTTCTCGAGCATATAAGGTCCGAAGCGACAGCGGAGTCATGGATGACTCGACCCTGTAGGGAACCTTGTGCGTTTGGACTGTGGATAAGCAAAGGTTGCCGAAAGGGGCAGCTCCTAAATCACCTTAACCTATCCTATATTGATAGTATAAGAATAGGATGATCCGCCTTCTTTTTTCGCCTCCCTTGGAGTGTTGGCGGTCGGTTTTTGAGTCACCTTATATTGGATGGACATATTGGGCTTAGAGGGCGATTTGGCTGGCTTCGGTTTTGCTTTTGGCAGCTTGAAGTTGATCTGAATATTTTTGTGAAAGATAACCCGCACCTTTCTCGTCTTGTCGATTTTAAACTTGAATAGACGCACCAAACGCTGCGCCTCTTCATCACAACCGTGCCCCAAACCCTTTATCACCTTGGTCTTAATAACATTACCTTTGTAGTCTATATCATACCTTATCTTTACGCTGCCTTCCACCTTTTCTTGGATAGCCTCTTTTGGATACTTTAGGTTAGCTTTGATCAGTTCACGCATGGCCTTTATGCCCCCCTCATAGATAGGCTTATTGAGAAATGAATTCGGTTTTCTGGAAGGTTTTGTATGCTTTGCCATATCAAATTTATGTTCTGTGTTTTTAGACTATATATTCACTAATTATAGCCTTTTTATAGAGTATACGCAATAATGTTTCACTCGTTGTTGATTTATTTAAAATTATATTCTATATTCCATCTGAATCTTATGCACGAAAAAGCCTATTACTCATATCTAGAATTTCAGAAGAAATATTCTGCACATACTATATCTGCCTATGTCAATGATATAGAGCAGTTTATATTCTACCTAAAATCCACATTCGATTTTGACGATGTACTACAAGCCACACATGTGCATATCCGATCATGGATAGTACATCTGATGCAGGCTAAAATAACACCAAGAAGCATCAATCGCAAGTTGTCTTGCCTCAACAGTTTGTACAAGTTTCTTATCCGCCGCAAAGTAGTCAAAACGAATCCTATGCGGAAAGTACAAGGTCCAAAAGAGTCAAAAAAATTGCCTTCATACGTCAAGCAAGCAAATCTCGAAAAGTTACTCGAGCAGATTGATTTCGCAGATTCCTTCAGTGGTATCCGCGACAAGGCTATTATATACACACTGTACGCTACCGGACTTAGACGCGCAGAACTGATCGGACTTACGCATGCAGATATTGATCTAGTATCAATGCAGCTCAAAGTATTAGGGAAGCGAAACAAAGAACGTATTATTCCTTTTTCTGATGGCTTGCTAATTGTATTTAAAGAGTACATCGAACAAAAAGAAGATCTTTTTGCTTTAGGCAGCAAAGGTGCTTTTTTTGTCACCAACAAGGGAGTACCTATGTACCCAAAGTTTGTCTACAATTTGGTCAAGAAGCATTTGAGTTTCGTGACCACGGTAGACCAACGCAGCCCCCACACTTTGCGTCACTCCTTTGCGACACATATGTCAAACAACGGAGCGGACTTAAATTCAATCAAGGAATTACTTGGTCACAGTAGTCTCAACGCTACTCAGATCTACACACATAATTCGATAGAAAAGCTCAAGGAAGTGTACCGCAAGGCACACCCAAAGGCTAAACAAAATTAATGAACCAATAAAATTCAAGCCTATGTAAGTACCAAAGCACACTCAATGTTTTTTCAATCACCATTTAAAAAAAATTTAAATCATGAAAATAATAACGCAATCAGTCCATTTTGACGCAGATCAAAAACTATTACAATACATTGAGCAAAAAATTTCAACTCTCGAGCATTACTTTCAAAGGATTATCCAAGCGGATGTCATCCTGAAGTTGGAGAACACTGGCCGCATCAAGGGAAAGACCGTAGAGGTTAAGTTGCAAGTGCCCGGCGATGTTATTTACATTAGCGACAAAAAGCTAAAATTCGAAGCGGCTCTAGATTCCGTAGTGGAGAAGTTGAAGCGAAAAGTCAAACAATACAAACAGCAACTCCGCAATAGATAGTGCAGGAGTATACATCTAGTTTATCGTACGACCAAATACGCCATTCGTGTATTTGGTCGTGTGTTTTTTAGACACCTGTTTCAGATCAATCACTTAAGCAAGAGCGGCATGTAGTTTTGGCGCACAGCTATGTAGCGCGCCTTGATCTTTGTTTGGGAAAAATAGCCATGTTCCACAGGCTACCGGGTCATCCACTATATACTGGCTAGGCTACACAATCCGCCCACTCAGTATGCCGTTACTCCCCCTTTTTCCTACGCGCTCCGCTTGTCGAGCTTCACACCTGCGGTGCTACGCGATGATCATTGCCCATTTTCTTTACTGACCTTGGCATAATACTGCAATAAATTTCCTTATGTGTACACTGACGACTAGATCTACAAGCGTCCAGTCTATTCATCAAGCAGATCACTTTTTCCATGGGATCTAAGCGCTTACTCATTGCTTTTAAACGCATTATGCAAATCTTCAATATTATTGTCTATTTTTGCAGTCTTAGCAACAAAGTAAGTTGGTTCCCGTAAATGATTTTGGATACTAATAAATCGAGAAAAAAATTTTCATTTTATATGAAAAAGAGTATCTTTGCATTCGCTTTCAGAGAAATGTCTCTGATTTAAGCATAAAATGTCAAAACTTGAAGATTTCAAGCGACATTCAACTGAAAAATAACAGATTCATCAATAGAATCGCCAATGTAGCTCAGTTGGCCAGAGCAGCTGATTTGTAATCAGCGGGTCGGGGGTTCGAATCCCTCCATTGGCTCCATCTGTTAGCCCAGGCTAACAGTACGTTGGGGGTGCGCCGAAGTTGGAGAGACGGGGCAGACTGTAAATCTGTTGCTTAGGCTGAATAGGTTCGAATCCTATCACCCCCACAATTTGAAATATTGTAACCAACAAAAGGTAAATTCATTCTCGATTATAACTAAGGTGTGGATCTACTTCAGTCAAAAGACATTATTTGCGAGAGTAGCTCAGTTGGTAGAGCATCAGCCTTCCAAGCTGAGGGTCGCGGGTTCGAGTCTCGTCTCTCGCTCTATTTTTACTTTCCAGTAGACAATAGCGAATGTTTAGGCTATTTGGATACTACATAATAATGATAACTAAATCAGGAAAGTCTGTATTTAGTAATGCTTGAAAAATTATCATCGGAAAGACTGCCATTGTAGCTCAGGGGTAGAGCACTTCCATGGTAAGGAAGGGGTCGTGGGTTCAAATCCCACCATTGGCTCCAGAATATATTTGAAATTTTATTAATTAACTTATTGCTCATATCTAAAATTCATTACTGATGGCAAAAGAAACCTTTGAAAGGACTAAACCTCACGTAAATATCGGCACCATTGGTCACGTAGATCATGGTAAAACAACTCTTACCGCTGCCATCACGAATGTGTTGGCTGGTGAAGGGCTAGCAGAGAAAAAAGACTACGATTCTATTGATGCTGCTCCTGAAGAGAAAGAAAGAGGTATTACTATTAACACGGCTCACGTAGAGTACGAAACATCTATTCGTCACTATGCTCACGTTGATTGCCCAGGTCACGCGGATTATGTAAAAAACATGGTTACGGGTGCCGCTCAGATGGATGGTGCTATCCTAGTAGTAGCTGCTACTGATGGTCCTATGCCACAAACAAGAGAACACGTACTATTGTGTAAGCAGGTAGGTGTACCTAAGATTGTTGTATTTATGAACAAGGTTGACCTTGTTGATGATGCAGAAATGTTAGAATTAGTTGAAATGGAAGTAAGAGAAATTCTTGACCAATACGAATTTGGTGGAGATGATGCTTCTGTGATTCCTGGTTCTGCACTTAAGGCGCTAGAAGGCGATGCTGGTGCTGTTGACTCTATCAAGAAATTGATGGATGCAGTAGACAAAGATATTCCTGAGCCACAAAGAGAAATTGACAAGCCTTTCTTGATGCCTATCGAGGATGTATTCTCTATCACTGGTCGTGGTACAGTTGCAACAGGTAGAATCGAAAGAGGTGTTATTAATACAGGTGATGCCGTTGAGATTATCGGTATGATGAAAGATGACGAAAAGCCATTAACATCTACTATCACTGGTGTTGAGATGTTCCGTAAGATTCTTGCTAGAGGTGAAGCTGGTGATAACGCTGGTTTACTTCTTAGAGGTATCGATAAAGAAATGATCAAAAGAGGAATGGTTATCTGTGCTCCAGGTTCAGTACAACCGCACAACCACTTCAAGTGTGAGGTATATGTGTTAGGTAAAGATGAAGGGGGAAGACACACTCCATTTTTCAACGGTTATAGACCACAATTCTACTTCAGAACAACAGATGTTACAGGTGACTGTAAGTTGCCTGATGGTGTTGAAATGGTTATGCCTGGTGACAACGTTACTCTAGAAGTAAAGTTGATCAACAAAATTGCAATGGAAAAGGGTCTACGTTTTGCGATCAGAGAAGGTGGTAGAACTGTAGGTGCTGGACAAGTTATTGAGATTATTGCTTAAGCAATATTTTAATACATACAAGTAATATTTGTGGGAATTAAGCATCTTTTGGGGTGCTTAATTTTCCCATTTACAGATAGGCGATTTGAGACATCGCTACATTACAAATTTTTTGTAATAATTACGGGCATAGTTCAATGGTAGAATAGAGGTCTCCAAAACCTTTGATCTGGGTTCGAATCCTAGTGCCCGTGCAAAATTAGATTACGATGGATAGATTATTATTATCAGTCAAAGAAAGTTATAACGAGCTTATCAATAAGGTAACTTGGCCTACGTGGCCAGCCTTGATGTCTAGTACGGTTACAGTGCTTATTGCATCTGCAATCTTGACTTTGATTATTTTCGTTTTAGATTCTCTTTCAAACAGAGGTTTGGATACGATATACTCATTCTTTGAAACAACCTAGTCATAGCTTAAACGATGATGACAGACGAAAAGGCAAATACGGAAGATCAATCTAATATGGAAGACCAGATTACAGAGCAATCTGCGGAGGGGTCTACAGAAGAGGTTAAGGTATCATCAGAAGTAACTGAAAATACTGCAGTGGATACAGTTGATGACCCTGTAGCTAGCGAAGATGTAGTGGAGAATCAAGAAGTTGTAACCGAGGCTGAGGAAGTTGCTCCAACTGAAGAAAATGTGCCAGCTGAAGTAGCAGAAAGTGTAGAGACATTACCAGAAAGCACGGAAACAGTAGTTGAGGAAGCGGTTGTACCAAAGAAAGAAAAGAAAGTAGACAACGGTAGGAGGTGGTATTCCTTACGTGTGATTAGCGGTAAAGAAAGAAAAATAAAAGAAAGAATTGAATTAGAGATTCAAAGATCTGGATGGACGGATTTTATTACACAAATTTTAGTTCCTACAGAAAAAGTATATAAAATCAGACAGGGAAAAAAAGTTATCTCTGAAAGAAATATTTTACCAGGATACATCTTAGTTGAAGCTTTGGCTAAGAATTTTACTGGAGAGATGGTGCAGGCCATAACTGGAATGCCAAATGTCATTCACTTTTTGGGAAGAAACAACCCCATACCAATGCAGCAGTCTGAAGCAAACAGAATGCTAGGTAAAGTAGATGAATCTCAAGATGTTGGAGAATCACTTCTAGAACCGTTCATAGTTGGTGAGACAGTGAAGATTATTGATGGACCATTCAACGAGTTTGTTGGAGACATCCAAGAGATAAATGACGAAAAGAAAAAGCTGAAAGTAATAGTAAAGATATTTGGACGAGGCACAGAAGTAGAATTGAACTTCATCCAAGTGGAAAAACAAGCATAACGCACTCGAATAATAATAAAAGGGACAATTTTGAATACAGAAACGCTTCCCTGTATTCATAATGATTAAAGAAAGCAACAATGGCAAAAGAAGTAGAAACGTTTATAAAAATGCAAGTAAGGGGAGGTTCAGCTAACCCTGCTCCACCAGTAGGACCTGCTTTAGGTGCGAAAGGTGTAAACATCATGGAATTCTGTAAGCGTTTTAACGCTAAGACAGAAGATTCAAGAGGTAAGCTATTACCAGTTGTTATCACTGTATTCAAGGATAAGTCTTTTGATTTTATTATCAAGACTCCACCTGCTGCGACTCAATTATTAGAGTTGTCAAAACTTAAAAAAGGATCGTCTGTACCTAACCGTGATAAGGTAGGAAGCGTTACTTGGGACCAAGTAAAGCAAATTGCAGAAGTAAAGATGCCTGACTTAAATGCATTTACAATGAAGTCTGCCATGATGATGGTAGCAGGTACAGCACGTAGTATGGGTATCACCATCAATGGTACTCCTCCGTGGGAAAACTAAGAGAAAATTATTTCATAATATAGGCCCTTGGTCTATAGGGAGTTTTGGTTAACCGCCAAAACGTTAATACCTAAAAATTATATACTATGCCTAAAATTGGTAAAAAGAGAAAAGAGGCGCAAAAGCTAGTTGATCCAGAAAAGCAATATGAGATCAAAGAAGCTATGCATCTTGTAAAAAAGGTGAGCACACCGAAGTTTGATGCTTCAGTGGACCTTCACATTAGATTAGGAGTAGATCCTAGAAAAGCCGATCAAGCATTGAGAGGCACCGTTTCCCTCCCACACGGTACTGGTAAGACAAAGCGCGTTGCAGTATTTTGCACACCTGACAAAGAGCAGGAAGCAAAAGATGCTGGAGCAGACTTTGTAGGTCTAGAAGAACTTGTAACAAAAGTACAAGGCGGATGGACAGACGTTGATGTAGTTATTGCTATGCCACAGACTATGGGTCAAGTGGGTAAGATAGGTAGAATTTTAGGACCTAGAGGTCTCATGCCTAACCCTAAGACCGGAACTGTAACTCCAAATGTAGGAGCGGCTGTAGCAGAAGTTAAAAAGGGAAAAATTTCTTTTAGAGTAGATAAGTTTGGTATCATTCATACCTCAGTAGGAAGAGTTTCTTTCTCTGCGGATCAGTTGCACGACAATGCAATGGAAGTATTAACTTCTATCATGAAGATGAAGCCTTCTACTGTAAAAGGAACATACGTTAAATCACTTACCTGTGCTAGTACTATGAGCCCAGGTATCAAACTTGACCCTAAGTCTATTGGGGGATAATTATTCTTTAAATATTTAATTTTCAAAAAATGACTCGTACAGAAAAAACAACGGCAGTTGAAGAATTAAAGCAAAAATTTGAAGAATATTCATTTTTCTATTTGACAGATTCTTCAACCCTTACGGTTGAACAAGTAAACCAATTAAGAAGAGATTGCTTCGAAAAAGACGTTGAGATGAAGGTTGTGAAAAACACCCTTGCAGCAAAGGCCTTAGGAGATGCATCTGAAGATAAAAATTACAATAAGTTACTCGATTCCTTAAAGGGACCTACAGCGATTATGTTTAGTAAGGTAGCAAACGTGCCAGCTAAACTAATCGAAGAGTTCCGTAAAAAGGCAGATTACCCAGTATTGAAAGCAGCGTATATCGATGCAGACATATTTGTGGGTGACGAACAAGTGAAAGCACTAGCTGCACTTAAGTCTAAAGAAGATCTTATTGGCGATGTAATCATGTTGTTACAGTCACCAATGAAGAACCTTTTGGGATCACTTCAATCTGGTCAAAATACTTTAACAGGTATTTTAAAGACTCTAGAATCGAAGGGCGAGTAAGCTTAGGCGTAATTCAATAAATACGGCTTCCAAGTTACACGCATATAGATGTTATATTTATTTGTGAACAATTTAAAAAACAGTGTTATAAAATGGCGGATTTAAAATCATTGGCAGACACACTTGTAGGACTTTCTATCAAAGAAGTAAGCGAGTTGGCTGACATACTAAAAGAAGAGCATGGTATCGAACCTGCAGCTGCGGCTGTAGCTGTTGCTGCTGCACCTGGTGCAGGAGGCGGAGATGCTGGTGCTGAAAAGACAGAGTTTGACTTAGTACTTAACTCTGCAGGTAGCGCAAAGCTACAGGTAGTTAAGGAAGTGAAATCTCTAATGGGCGTTGGATTGAAAGAGGCAAAAGATCTCGTTGACAGTGCTCCTGCAACCCTTAAAGAGGGATTATCTAAAGACGAAGCTGAGAAAATGAAGGCAGCGTTGGAAGGTGCAGGTGCTGATGTTGAGTTGAAGTAATCTTTTAACCTTTATCAAATCGACCCAATACCTTTATGCAAGTAGAACTCTACTTAAATAACTGATATAACAAATTAGGCTTAGTCGAAAGTGGACAACTTTTGACTAGGCCTATTGTTGTCTCAATTCTTGCACTTGAATTAGCCGTGCTTGCTACGAAATATGCACATCGCTTTATCAAACATTCAATCAGATTTTCAATCTGATAAAAAACTCGATTTCTATGGCTACAAGCGAAAAAATCAAAAACGTAAACCCAAGGGTTAGTTTTGGAAAGATTAAGCTTCCAGACGAATACCCTGATTTACTTGAAATACAGCTTAAATCTTTCAAAGAGTTTTTCCAATTGGAAACAACTCCTGAAAATAGAGGTAACGAGGGCTTATTTAGAGTTTTCCAAGAAAACTTTCCTATCACAGACGCTAGGAACATTTTCGTACTCGAATTTTTGGATTACTTCGTAGATCCACCTCGATATACTATTAGCGAATGTATGCAACGTGGATTGACATACAGTGTGCCCCTCAAGGCTAAGCTAAGACTATCATGTAATGATGAAGAGCATGTTGATTTCCAGACCATCGTTCAAGATGTGTTTTTAGGAAACATTCCTTACATGACTCCCAAAGGTACATTTGTGATAAACGGTGCTGAGAGAGTAATTGTTTCTCAATTGCACAGATCACCTGGAGTATTCTTTGGCCAATCATTCCACCCTAACGGAACTAAAATTCATTCCGCCAGAATCATTCCTTTCAAAGGAGCCTGGATGGAATTTGCAACAGATATAAATACGGTGATGTATGCTTACATCGATCGTAAAAAGAAATTCCCAGTTACTACACTACTTAGAGCTATCGGATTTGATACAGATAAAGCCATCCTTAATATTTTTGGATTAGCTGATGAAATCAAGGCCGGTAAGAAAGACTTGAAAAAAGCAGTAGGTAGAAAACTAGCTGCACGTGTATTGAAGAGTTGGACAGAGGATTTTGTAGATGAAGATACAGGTGAAGTAGTAACAATAGAAAGAAATGAAATCATACTAGAAAGAGACACTGTTCTAGATGATGAAAATATAGAATTGATTCTTGAAGCAAATGCTGAAACGGTAATCTTGCAAAAAGAGGATGTTGAGGAAGATTATACCATCATCTATAACACTTTGCAAAAGGATCCTACCAGTTCAGAAATTGAAGCGGTACAGTATATATATAGACAGCTTAGAGGATCAGATCCACCGGATGACGAGACAGCAAGAGGTATCATCGACAAGTTGTTTTTCTCAGATAAGAGATACAACTTGGGTGAAGTAGGAAGATATAAGATCAATAGAAAATTAGGTCTTGATACTTCAAATGATATCCTAGTACTGACGAAGGAAGATATAATCGAAATCGTTAAGTACTTAGTAAGTCTTATGAACCAAAAGGCTGAGATCGATGATATTGATCATCTTAGTAACAGACGTGTGCGTACGGTAGGGGAACAATTGTATGCTCAGTTTGGTGTTGGTTTAGCAAGAATGGCTAGAACCATTAGAGAGAGAATGAATGTGAGAGATAACGAGGTGTTTACTCCTGTTGATTTGATTAACGCGAGAACACTTTCCTCTGTGATTAACTCTTTCTTTGGAACAAGTCAATTATCTCAATTCTTAGATCAGACGAATCCACTTTCAGAAATCACGCATAAGCGTAGAATTTCTGCACTTGGGCCTGGGGGTCTTTCGAGAGAAAGAGCTGGTTTTGAGGTAAGAGATGTTCACTATTCTCACTACGGTAGATTGTGTACCATTGAGACTCCGGAGGGACCTAACATTGGATTGATATCTACACTCTGTGTTCACGCCAAAGTGAATAAGATGGGATTCCTTGAGACGCCATATCGACCTGTGAAAAACGGAAAGGTGGCCATGAACGAAGGAGCATTATACTTATCTGCAGAAGGAGAAGATTTTAAAAAGATTGCCCAGGCAAATGCGCAAATCAATGAGAAAGGCGCGTTCCTAACAGATAAAATTAAATGTAGAGAACACGGTGATTTCCCTGTACTAGGACCGAAAGAAATAGAGTACATGGATGTTGCACCTAACCAGATTGTTGGGGTGTCGGCTTCATTGATTCCTTTCCTAGAAAACGATGATGCCAATAGAGCCCTGATGGGATCTAACATGCAACGTCAGGCAGTACCATTGGTAAAGCCTAATAGTCCAATCGTCGGTACAGGTATTGAAGAAAGAGTTGCAGTTGATTCTAGAATGATGATCAACGCAGAAGGCGACGGAGTTGTAGAATACGTAGATGCTCGTGAGATCATCATCAGATACGATAGAACTGAAAAAGATCAGTTAGTTTCTTTTGAAGACAATCGTAAGTCATACGACTTGATCAAGTTTAGAAGAACCAATCAAGGTACTTGTGTAAACTTGAAGCCGATTGTAAGAAAAGGAGACCGAGTTGCTGAAGGAATGATTCTTTGTGATGGATACGCTACACAGAAAGGAGAATTGGCATTAGGTCAAAACCTTAAGGTCGCATTTATGCCTTGGAAAGGATACAACTTTGAGGATGCCATCGTACTTTCAGAAAGAGTGGTAAAGGAAGACATCTTCACTTCATTACACATAGAGCATTTTGAGCTTGATGTAAGAGATACAAAATTAGGAGAAGAAGAATTAACCAACGATATTCCAAACGTTAGTGAAGACGCTACCAAAGATTTGGATGAGAACGGTGTGATTAGAGTAGGTGCGTGGGTGAAAGAAGGAGATATCCTGATTGGTAAGATCACACCAAAAGGAGAATCTGATCCTACACCAGAAGAGAAACTCTTAAGAGCAATCTTCGGTGATAAGGCAGGTGATGTAAAAGATGCATCTTATAAAGCACCACCATCTTCTAAGGGGGTAATCATCAACAAGCAACTTTTTGCTCGTGCGAAGAAGGATAAAATCCAGAAGGCACAAGAGAAAGATCTTTTGATCAAGTTGGATGAGCAGCACGCTATTGCGACAAATGAGTTGAAGACCATCTTAATAGATAAGTTGATGGTTATGCTGAAAGGCAAAACATCAAATGGTGTCAAGAGTATCTACAACGAAGAGTTGGTAGCCAAAGGAACAAAGTTCTCTCAGACAGTACTTAAGAATAAGATTGACTATAGCGTAGTTGATTATAGCAACTGGACAAGCGATGCGGATAAGAACAAACTTATCGCAAGACTTTTACATAACTACAGTATCAAATACAACGAAGAAGTTGGAAGATATAAGCGTGAGAAATTTAACATAAGCATCGGGGATGAACTTCCTGCAGGTGTACTTAAGCTAGCCAAGGTTTACATGGCGAAGAAGAGAAAGCTTAAGGTGGGAGATAAGCTCGCGGGACGTCACGGTAACAAGGGGATTGTATCTAGAATCGTAAGAATGGAAGATATGCCATTCTTGGAAGACGGGACTCCAGTTGATATCGTACTGAATCCACTAGGGGTACCATCAAGAATGAACTTGGGTCAAATCTTTGAAACGGTTCTTGGTTGGGCTGGTGAGAAGCTAGACATGAAGTTTGGTACACCTATCTTTGACGGAGCGAGTATGGAAGAAATCGAAACGTATATCCAAAAAGCAAATCTTCCTTCATTGGGGCAGACTTACTTATATGATGGAGAGACGGGAGATAAATTCCACCAGCAAGCAACGGTTGGTATTATCTACATGTTGAAACTTTCTCACATGGTAGATGATAAGATGCACGCAAGATCTATCGGACCTTACTCATTGATTACGCAACAGCCACTTGGTGGTAAGGCGCAATTCGGGGGTCAGAGATTTGGTGAGATGGAGGTATGGGCTTTAGAGGCATTTGGTGCTTCTAATATCCTTCAAGAATTGTTAACCATTAAGTCAGATGATATTAATGGTAGAGCAAAAGCATACGAAGCGATTGTCAAAGGAGACAATTTGCCAGAACCGAATATTCCTGAATCATTCAATGTATTAATACATGAATTGAGAGGACTAGCGCTTGATGTTAAGTTCGACTAAGAGAAATCAATATTTAAGAATGCATTAAATATTTTGCTTTATGGCATTTAAAAAGAATACGAAAGGTCAAAACACAAAATTCAATACGATAACCATTAGTTTATCATCTCCGGATGATATTCTAGAAAGGTCATTCGGTGAAGTGCTTAAGCCTGAAACAATAAACTACAGATCTTATAAACCTGAAAGAGACGGATTATTCTGCGAAAGAATATTTGGACCTGTGAAGGATTATGAATGTTACTGTGGTAAATATAAGCGTATCAGATACAAAGGTATTGTATGTGATAGATGTGGTGTTGAGGTAACAGAGAAGAAAGTAAGAAGAGAGCGTATGGGACACATCAAGTTGGTGGTGCCTGTAGTTCATATTTGGTTTTTCAAATCGCTACCTAACAAGATAGGTTACCTACTTGGTATCGCATCAAAAAAGTTGGAGACAATTGTATACTATGAGCGATACGTTGTTATTCAGCCTGGGATCAAAGAAGATATGGAAGTACGAACTCTTTTGACAGAAGAAGAGTACTTGGAAATCTTAGAAACACTTCCACCAGAAAATCAAATGTTGGAAGATGATGATCCAAACAAATTCATCGCAAAGATGGGAGCGGAAGCTATCCGTGACCTATTAATGCGTATTGATCTAGATCAATTAAGCAACGATCTTAGACTGCAAGCAGCGACGGAAACTTCTCAGCAGAGAAAATCTGAAGCATTGAATAGACTAAGAGTAGTCGAAGCTTTTAGAGATGGGCAAACAAGAATTGAAAATAGACCAGAATGGGCTATCATTCAGTACTTGCCAGTTGTTCCACCAGAACTTAGACCACTCGTACCATTGGATGGTGGTAGATTTGCAAGTTCGGATTTGAACGACCTTTATCGTAGAGTCATTATTAGAAACAATCGTCTGAAGAGACTATTGGAAATTAAGGCTCCAGAAGTAATTCTTAGAAATGAGAAGAGAATGCTTCAAGAAGCGGTCGATTCACTATTTGATAACTCTAGAAAATCTAACGCAGTAAAAGCCGAGGGTGGTAGAGCATTGAAATCATTGAGTGATGTACTGAAAGGTAAGCAAGGTCGTTTCAGACAGAATCTATTGGGAAAACGTGTGGATTACTCTGGTCGTTCTGTTATCGTAGTAGGACCAAGTTTGAAATTACACGAATGTGGTCTTCCAAAGCAAATGGCTGCCGAATTATTCAAGCCTTTCGTAATTAGAAAATTGATCGAAAGAGGGATAGTCAAGACAGTAAAGTCTGCTAAGAAATTAGTAGATCGTAAGGATCCAGTTATCTGGGAAATCCTTGAAAATATATTGAAAGGGCATCCAATTCTTTTGAATAGAGCTCCTACGCTTCACAGACTATCAATCCAAGCTTTCCAGCCTACCTTGATAGAAGGTAAAGCCATTCAATTACATCCTCTAGTATGTGGTGCCTTCAACGCCGATTTTGATGGTGATCAAATGGCTGTACACGTACCACTAAGTCAGGGTGCCATATTGGAAGCGCAAGTACTGATGCTTTCTGCACATAATATGTTGAACCCACAAAACGGTTCTCCAATTACGCTGCCATCACAGGATATGGTCTTGGGTCTATATTATTTGACAAAGAGCAGAACCCAGACGGATGTAAAAGCACAACACTTTTATTCTGCAGAAGAAGTAATCATTGCGTACAATGAAAAAGCACTTGATCTTCACTCTAAAGTTATCGTAAAGGTATTGGTAGAGAAGGACGGTGAGTTGGTACACGAGAGAGTAGAAACTACTGTAGGTAGAGTTATTTTCAACAAGGCAGTACCTGAAAATGTACCTTATAGTAATGCCGTATTAACCAAGAAGAACCTGAAGGTCATCATCATGGACATTATCGAACGTACAGATTTTGCTGTTACCGCTGCGTTCTTGGATGAGATTAAGGACATGGGTTTCTACTGGTCATTTAAAGGTGGATTATCATTCAACTTAGGGGATCTTATTTCTCCATCTAATAAACAGAGCACGCTTCAAGAGGCGCAGTCTTCTGTAGATGAAGTATGGGATAACTACGAATTAGGATTGATTACAGGTAATGAGAGATACAATCAAGTAATTGATAAGTGGACTTATGCCGATAATCAAATCACTACGAAATTAATGGAAGAGTTGGCTGCTCACAAGGACGGCTTCAACTCAGTATATATGATGCTTGATTCAGGAGCGCGTGGTTCTAAACAACAGATTAAGCAGCTTTGTGGATTGAGAGGACTGATGGCAAAACCGAGAAAGTCTGGTGATACAGGTGGGGCGATAATTGAAAACCCAATCTTATCCAACTTCCTTCAAGGACTATCCGTACTCGAGTACTTTATCTCTACTCACGGTGCCCGTAAAGGTTTGGCCGATACGGCATTAAAAACAGCCGATGCAGGTTATCTTACAAGAAGATTGGTGGATGTAGCTCAAGATGTTGTAATTTTAACTACAGATTGTAATACATTAAGAGGTAACGCTACTACATCTTTAAAGGAGAACGATAAAGAAATTGTATCACTTGCAGATAGAATCGAAGGTAGATACTCATTGCATGATGTAACACATCCAGTAACAGACGAACTTATAGTAGGAGCAGCCGAATACATCGATGTGAAAACGGCGAAGTATATCGAAGAAGTAGGTATCGAAGAAGTAGTAATCAGATCAGTACTTACCTGCGAAACGAAAAGAGGGGTATGTGCTAAATGCTACGGTAAGAACCTTGCAACAGGTAGAATCACAGAGATAGGAGATGCTGTTGGTATTATCGCTGCGCAGTCTATCGGTGAGCCAGGTACACAGTTGACACTTCGTACCTTCCACGTTGGGGGTATCGCATCTGTAACCAAACAAGATTCAGAATTAGCTTCTAAGTTTTCTGGTAAGGTCGTATTTGATGACATCAAGACCATAAAGAATATTGACGAAGAAGGAAACGAAAACATTATCGTTCTTTCTCGTTCAGGAGAATTGAAAATTGTTGACACAGAATCTAGCAAGGTATACTCTTCAAGTCACATCAAGTATGGTTCATTCATTCATGTAAAGGATGGCCAGAAAGTGGAAAAGGGAACTGTGCTTACTAGCTGGGATCCGTTTAACGCGGTAATTATTTCTGAGAATGAAGGTATAGTTCAGTTTGAAGATCTAGAAGAGGGTATCACTTTCCGCAAAGAATATGATGACCAGACAGGATACTCTGAAATGGTAATCACTGAGACTAGAAAGTCTAGAATGGTTCCTAAGGTAAAAGTAGTGTCTGCTGATGGCGAAGAATTGAAATCATATAATGTACCAGTGGGAGCA
Source organism: uncultured Saprospiraceae bacterium (assembly GCA_937923345.1). GTDB lineage: Bacteria > Bacteroidota > Bacteroidia > Chitinophagales > Saprospiraceae > JALZVN01. Next base: position 1,561 of record CAKZVJ010000026.1, on the reverse strand, counting down.
TATTTGGCTGTAGAGGCTGGTGCTCAAATCAAGACGGGTCAGCGAATCGCTAAGATTCCAAGAAAATTGGGTTCTATCGGTGATATTACTGGTGGTCTTCCAAGGGTTACAGAATTGTTTGAAGCAAGAAACCCCTCAAATCCAGCTGTAGTGGCTGAGATAGATGGTGAAGTTTCATTCGGTAAAATAAAGAGAGGTAACCAAGAGGTTATCATTGATGCAAAAGATGGACAGCAGAGAAGATATTTGATATCTACCTCTAAGCACATCTTAGTGCAAGATGGCGATTTCATCAAAGCGGGTACAACCCTTTCTGATGGATCTATTGCTCCTCGTGATATCTTGAATATTAAAGGACCATTCGCTGTTCAGTACTACTTAGTAAACGGCGTACAGGAAGTATATCGTTCTCAAGGTATCGGTATCAACGATAAGCACATGGAGGTTATCGTTCGCCAGATGATGAGAAGAGTACAGATTGTCGATCCGGGTGATACTACCTTCCTCGAAGGAGAAGCAGTAGAAAAGTATGATTTCTTCGAGCAGAATGACTGGATATTTGATAAGAAGTTTGTCACTCAGTCAGGCGAATCTACTAAGCTAAGCCCAGGGCAGATTGTTTCATTAAGACAATTGAGAGAAGAGAACTCTTATCTTAAGCGTAATGACAAGAAACTGGTTCAGTTCAGAGATGCGGTTCCTGCTACGTCTACACCGATTTTACAGGGTATCACAAAATCTTCATTAGGGACATCTAGTTGGATTTCAGCAGCTTCATTCCAGGAGACAACTAAAGTATTGAGTACTGCTGCGATAGGAGCGAAAGAAGATTACTTATTAGGCCTGAAGGAGAATGTAATCGTGGGTAAACAAATTCCTGCGGGTACTGGTATGCGTAAGTACAATGACATGTTTGTAACTACTCGTGAGGTATACGAAAGAGAGCAAGCACGTCTAGCAGCGTATAACGAAGAAGAAGGAGAAACAGAAGGATTGGTAGCAGATGCTGCGGGTGCCGACACAAGTACAACTCCTGCTGAGACAGAAGAATAGTAAATTCTAGAAATATAATTTATGAAAAGGAAATTCCATTGATTTGGAGTTTCCTTTTTTCTTTGGGGCCTACCCAGCGATTCGCGAAAAAGCGAATCTCCGGGTCGCTACGTTCTCGGGCTACGCTGTCGCTTCGGTCCTGTCGGACTTCCCCTTCACATCGCTAGGCCGCTTCGTTGATTATAGGAATGTTCAGAAATATCATATTTCGTTGAGGTTAAACCTTCTTCACCCAAAAATCTCTAAATGATTACATCAATTTTAATATTTTTGCTTTAAAAACGGGGTGATTCTTAGACTCAATTTGTCATGATTTTTAAAAGAAAATCACGCCAAATTGGTTCCTTCTACGCTAATACCCAGGGTTGCAACCCCAGGGAAAACGCATCAAAATAATTGATATTCAAATGGATATAAGTTATTAACTTTCGACATATAAAAAATCGAGAGTAAAATGGCAGAAGCATCAACTAAAAAGGAAGGAGCATTACATTTTTTAATTGGCAAA
>CAKZVJ010000025.1 GCA_937923345.1 uncultured Saprospiraceae bacterium | reverse complement strand
AAAATGCAAAACTTCCTAACCCACCACGCCACCCTCCCCAACCAAGACCTAGTCAGAATCGCCTATTTCGAACTACGAGAGTATGAAAAAGAAGCTCGACGATCAGCGAAACAAACCTTAACGGATAGAAATATAAAAGGGGCTGAACTAGAAGAATTAAAGAACCGGGTAAGAAAGGTAAAAAAAGAGGAACGAAGAATAAAGCTAAAAGACAAAAATGAAAAGTATGGACCTTTAGATTTTCTAATCGACTTTTTTCTGTCTGGTATAGGCTCCCTTTAATAATTGAAAAAATATATACAAAATAACTTTAAAGTAAACAGCAGATTTTTTTGAGCTGATGCAAGGGGTATAGGGGAGCACCCCTTAAGGCCACAATTGTTCGTGAATTTCCACTAAATCATTTTTGTCGAAAGTGAAATTAAGATCTATCTCCTGAAAAGATTTTAAAAAGAAAATGACCTGTAGCACGATTGCTCCTGATATAAAGGCAATGGATAGCTTTAGATGGAGTTGTGAAATTATAAACAAAGAAATGAGAAAACCTATGATCCTAAAGATTTTGGATGTAAAAGGTGATCTATAAGTCTCCATTTTTAGATTTTTAGTAGCAATGTCAAAGACGTGATTTATTGAAGTTTTCATATGATTATAGAGTGTATTTTGATTACAAATACAAAGAAATGGGAGGTGCAGGTTTTTTCTTTCACCCTAAAGGGTAGTTTTTTAACTTTTTTGAGGCTTTACCTTGCTTGCAGAAGAGAGGGAGTAGACTTTATGTTTTAAAAGGAAGTAAAGCTTACAAAATAGGGACTACCTTAGGATTGATTTAATTTCTTTTGCAAATTCGTCCGTAAGGTTTTCGTGTCCAAAGAATGAAATGCCTGATGCGCCATTTTGGAGGGCAGTACGATGAGCAGCTGAGATTTCTGTTGGGTGTAGGTGCGGGAGATATACTCCAGCGAAAATTGGTTTTTCTTTTATTAGCATCTTTTCATTCTTGGATACTTGTTCTCCTATCCAAGGGATATCCTCATTGTAGAATGCATGATAAAGCATAGGGAGAAACCCATCCAGGTCCCAGCGGTGCCATTGCTGGCGTACACTTTCCCAATTGGGGAATACCGCGGCGGTTATTTTTTTGTTTTTTTTTCTTGCTTGTGGTACTGCAAAATTATTTACGACATTACTTATCGCATCATATCTGAACTGTCTCCATGCTTCATGAGCGGGTGCTCTGTCGCCCAATTCCATAGGATCAATTCCAGATTGGTCTTTGAAGGCTGTACGGCAGTATTGAGAATAAGGGTAATCGTATTGGGGGTATTCCTTGTCTTGAACAATATCATACTTCGGTTGGAGCGCTTCTGCTAATATGACATCTGGTTGTCTGATATAATCTAGATGAATACCGTCCAAGTCTTCGATCTTCGCTAGAGCAGCTACGTTATTGCCTACAAATTCTTGTACCTCGGGATGGCACGGACACATGAATTTGTAGTACCCCACATAAGCTGGATCCGTGTGGGAGGGCTTGCCTTCTCTACTGACTGAAAACCAGTCTGGATGCTTCTTTATCATATTAGGTTCATCCAATATCATACTCCACATCCAGGCGTGAACTTCTAGTCCTGCTTGATGTGCTATAGGTAATATTCGTTCTAGCCATCTTTGTTTTACTGGCATGGTCGGATGGTCAAATAAGGCAGACCTTGAATCATAGACCTGAGGTAAGATGGCTTCTATACCTATCTCCTTGAGGGTGGCGAATGAAGATTTCCATTGATCATCGCTCCATTTTAGATTTGGTCTTAGCCACATCCAATTTTTCGGTAGTACATCAGATGATTTAGCTTCAGTAGAATCGCAGGAGCTGAGCCCTTGCATTAACATACTCGCACTGATGGCGGCTATTCCTTTTGCAAAAACTCTTCTGTTGATCAAAGTAGGTATTTTTTTGTTTTGTGTAAGATATAAATTCAATTCTTCATCTCCAATCTCTTCTTTGTGATTTAGTACCAAGAAAATAGTGCGCTTGAACTTTAAAGAGGCTGCATCATGCATTCGCGCAGTCCCGCAGGGATGGAGCTCGACAAACGGAGTGCGCTAGGGATAAGTGGTAGAAGTGGCATGGTATGGAAGCGATGGCACAGACGCAATGTTTTGCGTCCGCGTGAAGGCTCATACCATATAACGGATGACACGTTTACGTCCCGATTTTCTCGGGATCGTAATAGCCCATGAAAAGAAAGAAGAAATTATTCTCTATACCTTTACCCTAATGTATCATCACTTGTCCAAATATCCAAACCATCTCTAGCCGATTTTTCTGCAGCTATTCGGGCGGCCTCTTCTGCAGCGCGCTGCGCTTTAGTCTTGGTGAATATGTCCGGTGGCAGAAAAGGGGTATTGCGGGTCGTATCTTCATCAGCATAGATGTCCCGCATACTTTCTATCTCAGTGTCTTCTAGTTCGTCCTTAAAATAAAAGGCAGTAAAGATACCCATGATGGCACCTAGCAGATGGCCCTCCCAGCTGATATTTCCTTGATCCGGATTAGGTGCAATGCCCGCAAAGTATCCACTGTATAGCACCGTGACCGCTAGCGCGATCACAATGGATTGCAGAGATCGTCTGAATATTCCATTGAACAATAAAAAAGCAAATAGACCATACACTATGCCACTGGCACCGATATGCGGTAGATAGCAAGTGCGATTAAACTCCGTCCCACAGAAAAATAAATTCCCTAGAAACCACAGCGCGATGCCACTGAGAAAATAAATCATCACAAAACTGCGAATAGCTACCTTCTCATAAAAGTAAAAAACAGAAGTACTCAGTACTAAGAAAGGTAAGGAATTGGAAAATATATGATCTAGACTCCCGTGTAGCAAAGGAGAGAAAAGAATGCCCCAGAGTCCGCGCAATTCACGAGGGAGTACTCCCAGCTTGCCCGGCTGAAATTCCATGAGATTCTGAAAAAGAAAAATCATCCATATCAACCCTAGAAAAGACAGGGGGAGAAATAGATGATCTATCAGTTTTTTTTCTTGCAAATTACTTATATCTTCTACGCACTAGGTTGATAAACTGCTGCGCTCTTTCTAGTTTGTTGCCTTGGTTCCAGTTATATACCGTCACTAGATTGCGCATCATATAATCTTTCGCTTGCTCAAAGTCGCCGATGGTATTCAGTTGCGTCAAAGCATTATTGAAAGCGTGCTGGTCGTTAGAAAACAATACTGTGATCATAGAGATTCTATCATTCAATCCGATTGATTTCCCCAAGTCCGCAATCGGAGTAGAGCCCCACTTATCAGCGTTCTCTGCAGAAGTAGCAGACTCAAATAGCGAAAAGGCCGCATTGACATTATTAGTAGGCGCCACTGGCGGTGGGCTTACCTTTGCTACGGGAGCAGGAGGTGGCGTCACTTTTTGTTCTACTACCGGTGGCGGAGGTGGAGTGTTCACCTTTGGCTGCGCTTGGCTAAAATTACTATTGTTCGAATCATCCAAGTGCTTCAAAGAATCCGGTATTTTTACCATGACTGGCGCACTCGGTACGGCGCTTGTGTTGGCAGGCTCCGTAAATTTATCATTAAAAGTCTTTTTCGCATTGGCAGCGGCCAGTCTCTCATTGATGCTTTTCCCTGTATCTTGACTCAATGCATCAGCCACAGTTTTAGTCTGTACAGCGATGCGCTCATTCACCTCTTTTACTTTATGCTCTACCTGCGCTACTGGTTCAGCCACTGGTTGGACAGGTTCTGTAGGTGCTTGCACTACAGGCTGCACTGGCGTTGGCTGTTGCACAGGTGCCGTCTCTTGCACGGGATTAGGTACTGGAGGAGTTACGTTTTCCTGGACAGGTACCGGCGGAGGAGTCTGCATTTGAGGCGTTGGCTCAGGCGCCACCGTCTTGGTCGCTACCGGTTCAGTGACAGGATTGCTTACGCTTGACTCGGCAGCCTCTCCAGCTACACAGGCCTCATACAATTGGCTCACATAAGCCTTCATTAGATCTTTTTCTATGCTCGATATCTTACCGTCCATGTTGATGTTCTTATCTAGGGCGTTGATCTTCTGCAATATGATTTGAAACTGAGCTAAATTCATTAAATTGGGTTTTGAAATTGAATTGTGTTAATCTATTAATACAATACGCACAAAGAGAGGGATTTATTCAAAAATCGAAAGGTTTTTATTATTTCTTCGCTTGCACAGTAAAATTAAAGGATAAATCGAATAATTGTTAATAATATAGATGTTTTTAGAGCCACATTTTAAAGGACAGCGCAGCGGATGGATAGAAGTAGTATGCGGATCCATGTTTTCAGGTAAGACAGAAGAGTTGATCCGTCGACTAAAAAGGGCTCAAATCGCCAACCAGACAGTACAAATCTTCAAGCCCACAGTAGACACCCGCTACGATGAGGAAAAGGTAGTCTCCCACGACGCCAATTTTATCCTGTCTACCCCCGTGGAGCAAGCCAGCAAAATCCTTGATCTCATAACGGAGGTCGACGTGGTTGGCATAGACGAGGCCCAGTTTTTTGATGCAGACATCACGGACGTTTGCCAGGAACTAGCGAGCCGCGGCATCAGAGTGATCGTCTCTGGTTTGGATATGGACTATCAAGGCCAACCCTTTGGCCCCATGCCCGCCTTACTTTCTGTGTCGGAGTACATCACCAAGCTGCATGCGATTTGTTCTCACTGCGGCAATCTCGCCACCCACTCCTATCGCCTGATCCCCAATGAGGACAAGGTACTGCTCGGCGAAAAAGAATCTTACGAAGCACGCTGCCGCACCTGCTATGCGATGGGCAACATCTTAGATTTTAGAAAGAAGGAAACCAACGCACCCGAAGTAAAGCAGACCAAATTAGATTTGTAGTAATAGGATAAGTGTTTGGGGCCATGCTGACTGAAAAGCGTCAGCACCGCGCTATGCGCAGCTCGGTCTCGAAGAAAAATCGAGACTGGCTCTATCGAGCCACTGCTACTATCGCTTGTCCAAAATGTAAGCTTCTGCGATAGAGTACAAATATTTTATACCTAGTAACATAGTGGTCCAGTTTATGGATTCAGCAGATTTTATTCTCGCAGATCATAATGAGAATATTCCCTAATTGTGCATTTTTTACTGTTGGCAACAAGAAGGCTGGTATCTGAAGCTTGCCTAACTTTCTTTAGCAATGATGAAGTTAGTACGCGCAAGCCACTCTAAGCGCTTGATAATAAGATGCTTAATTTGTATTTCAGGGCTTAACTATTCTTCAATATAGAGCATTTATAAGAGGGCCTACTAGGTCTTACCCTGATTTGGTTGCCGTGACAATAAATTATTTATAAGCCTTGTCCTTAGAAAGTCATCTCCCTTCGAAATGGATGTAATGCAAAACTAAATAGCTTTTAGAATTGCTTTTGAAGTATAAATTTTAATAAAAAATATTTCAAAAAAATAAATTAAAAAGAAAAACTTATGAACCAATTTAAAATTATTCTCCTCGGCCTTTTCGTCATGTTCTTTGTGGCATGTAACGATGATGATGACACTGGTACTAATAGTACACCTACTACAGCACCAAGCGCTGCGGACTTACTCCTTAGAAGTATTGAAGCCGATGGTGGGACCCCTTATGACGCAGATAATCCTGCACTTACTTTTACTACAGATCAAAATGTATTTTTACCAAGTGTCCTTGGTATTGATTTTCGTGTTGATAGAAATGTAGTTCCTGCAGGACCAACAGTAAGACTTCCACTTTTTCAAGGTTGGGAAACACTGTCAAGTGGTGATGTTAGAGAAGGATACTATGTTATTACTGAAGCCTCTGATAGAGAATTAGCAAGAGAACTAGGGGTAATTTTTTCTCCTAGAATGGCTAATGCCATTGGTTCTGGTGGAGAGCAAGGCTCAACTTGGAGCGAAGACGGCAGACTTATATTCGAAGGTTCTGTTGATTTTTCTCCAAGTAGAACTTTGACTGCTGGTGGTGCATCTGACGATGGTATGCTAGTAGGGTTTCCTCCTGCAGCAGTTGTACCAGGAGCAGCAGCGGATGACAACTGGTCATCATATGTAGTACTTCCAGGATCGGATATCATTATCAATGCGCAGCTTGTAGCAAATAGCACGGGTATCCATGATAGAATTCCACATCCTGATGGCAATGGCAGTGCCCAAGAAGATGATCTTAACAACCCGAATTTAGCTATTGATCAAGCTTCTGTAGTAATGCAATTATTAGACGGATGGCATGATGAAAGACCATACTACTTCCACCTTGTGACGGATACTTCTGATCCTGCACCAGCAGCTATCGAGCTAGGAGTATACGCACCAAGATTAGCGAACTTACCTACGTTTGGAGAATTTCCTGGAGGATCTATGTTACCTTTTAGCCCTACCGCAAACGGTAGAACTTTTGACAATGGCGATGGGTTTGGAGTGCAAGGGTTAAACACTGCCTCTATAAGTAATCGTCAAGCGCAAGATCCAACCAATACTTTCCCTATTGATCCTAGTAATGAATTGTATTCTCCAATGTGGGATGCACATATTACAGAGTTTACTGTACCAGAAGCTGAAAGACCAATCTTGAGAAGTTTTGATCAAATCAACGATCTTTTGGAGCAAGGAATTTTGATTCCTTTTAGAGGAAATATCAATCCTAATCCTTTAGCAAATACGCTATCGGATCGCCTTACGGCAACTGGTGCGATTATCAATTGCCCAGTAGTAACACAACCATTTAGTGCAGCTATCGGCACTCAGGTAGGAGAACCAAGAAATAGATAATCTCAAAAATTTATAATCATTTTTTTAACGGCTGTAAGCTAAGAAGGTAATTTTTTACCCTTATTAGTCAAAACCTGTCTTGCGAAGCAAGACAGGTTTTTTTTATTAAGATAACTCCTTATCTTTGGTAGATAACTTATTTTCTTTTTATGGAAGAATTGTTTTTTTAACTCTTCACTTTCCACTTTCAATTCTCCACTCTCCACTCTCAACTCTCTAAGAAGTCTATTATAAAAGCTACGTAATTGTCAACAGTATAGTCGCGATTAGGAAAGGCGCCCGTCAATCCGTAACCTGGCAGATCCATGCATATGACTCTATGGGTCGAAGCCAAACCTTTAGCCCAATCCTCAAAAGTATGCAAGCTAGCCCCCGTACCATGGATCAAAACAATAGGAATAGAATTCGTCTGAATACCCTCATCTCTATAATGAACGTCCATACCATCTACAGCAACAAACTGTGAAGGCGATGGAGCGTACTTTGCTTTGAGCTCATCTATCGGAATATCCCTGTAGCCATACATCAATATGGTAAGTAGAATAAGTAAGCCTACTCCTAAAAAAAGAAACTTCAAAAATTTGGCTAATAACTTCATGTGCTAATCTATTCCCTTTTCCTAAATATAGGAATAAGAATCTTAATAGATCTTGATATATGCCCAGTCTCTTTACGAAACTTTCTGGACTAGTGCTGTGCAAGGGTGAGGGCCTTAGCCCGAAGTGTGTATACTCAACGGGAATTGGTTTGGGACAATTTATGCGAATTTATTTTGGTTACTATCAAGGCGTGAAACGCAGCCGATGCATTAGCATCAGCGAGTATTCATAACGCAGATAGTAATCAAAAGAAATAGCAGAAAAGTCCTAAACTACTTTCCGTTGAGTATAATACCGATCCCGACTTTCGGGAGAGCCCTGAAACATAACGACCCTAGCTTTTTTCATGTCGCCTCTTCGGCGAGTATGAAAAAGGCTAGGGTAGGCCCATAAAAAAAATCGATATTAATGGCTTTCAAACTTCATTGTCCACTGACCACAATCATTTTCTTGCGCAGATGAGTCTGCTTCAAATTTAGTTTTCTTCATGGACTTGAGAGTGTCCGCAATGGCATCCCTATCTGTTATGCTGGAGTCTTGTCTATTATACTTCGCGTCAACAACATTGCCCATGCGATCTATACAAATGTTGAAAGTGATATAACCATTGAGTGTACCAATTTTTTTTGGGAAGACTCTTTTTATAACAGCTCTATCAGGCTTTTCTAGTCCTTTAGGTTTAAAAGGTTCAATTGTAGGACTATGATGTTCCGAAGCCTCCATTTTTGCAGCTTGGTTACTATCAAACTTCATCGTCCACTGACCACATTCTCTCTCATGTAGGGTCGAGGGATTAGCTTCAAATTTTGTTTTCTTCATAGCGATGAGTGCTTCAGAAATGGCGTCTTCTTCTGATATAGTAGATTTACCTTTATTGTGCGTGGCATAGAGAATCTTGCCAGATCGATCGATACAAATGTTGAAAACTATTTTCCCATTATACTCGCTCAAATTATTCGGGTATACCGTTTTTTCAACTGTTCTATTCAAGACTCCAATTCCAACAAATTTATTCTTTTCAGCTGTTTTCTTGACAGGCTCCACTTTTGCTTTCTCACTTACAGGCTGAGAAGTGGGCGCGGTAGCCGGACTTTGACAAGCAATAGGATTATGAGGAAGTCCAATAAATAAAAAACTGAAAGTAAAGGCCAGCGATAATTGTATTGACTTCATAGTTTAGGTTTTGATTCACTTACAATTCTATATGCAAGGGATATTTATATAACTCAATAATATTACGAAATATTTGAGTACCAACAAAAAAATCATGCCCTGCGAACAAGACATGATTTTTAATCCTGAAATGGGATTTTATTTACTGCTCACTTTTGAAGTTGATCGTCCACTGTCCGCACTCTTTAGCTTTCGCAGAACTGTCTCTTTCGAATTTAGTCTTCTTCATCGCCTCAAGTGCATCCGAAACCGCAGATCTATCGGTCAAGGTAGATTTTGATCTATTGTACTTAGCGTAGATCACAGTACCTGATTGGTTGATGCAAAGGTTGAAAACGATTCGTCCGTTGTAGTCTCCAAAATGACTAGGGAATACTCTTTTTTCCACTCCTCTCCCCAGCTTTCCTATACCTCCAAAATCTACCCCCTTTCCAGCATCGGCATCCCCATCTGTATTGGAGTTACCAGAGTTGCTAGAGCCTTGGTTACCTTCACCAGGCGTGTTGGACTTTCCATCTCCAGAGCCTGATCCTCCAGATCCGCTGCCCGATGCTTTCTTCGCCGCCTCCGCTGCGGCTTTAGCTGCTGCCGCCGCCTCCGCCTTACGCTTTGCTTCGTCAGCCTTGGCTTTAGCTTGCGCTGCTTTTCGCTTCGCATCTAGTTCAGCCTTCTTTTTAGCATCAGCTTTCTTCTTCGCTTCTGCTGCCTTTTTCTTTCTAGCTTCTTCTTCTCTCTTGGCCTGCTCTTCTGCACGCCTCTTGCTGAGCTCTTCCGCCTTTTTGATTCTTTCCATTGCCTCTTGCTTACGCTTTTCGGCATCTTTAGCTTGCTGCAATTTTAGTTCAGCGCGTTGTGCTTCGATAACTTTTTGTGCTTCTGCTGCTTCCGCGGCCGCCGCTTCTGGTGCTGCGTCCTTCGTCTCGGGCTCGACAGCAGTATCTTCCTCTTGAGTATCTTCCTCTACCTCTTCCACAGCCTCTGGCGTCTCCTCTATCGGGTCTGGCTCTGGGGCAGTCTCCTGCACTTCCTCAGCCTTTTCTGGCTCCTCCGTCTTTGGCGGTGAACCTTCTTTGGCACTAGAGCGCTCTGCACCAGCTTTTTGACTGATCTGCTCTATCTTCTTCTCAAACGTATCGTTGAAATCTATGGTGATGACCTCCTTGAACCTAGGCGGATTCTCTTCCTTACTGTGGAGTATAGGGATGAGCAACAGCAATATCATGATGATATGGATGATGATCGAGGCGCGCTTTGCCTTCGTCTGATCCTTCATTAGGGTTGTCTTTGCCATAATCAGCTATTTTATTGTTATTTGTACTGTATATAGGATATAACTCATAAATCAATCCAAATAGATTCCTCAAGATAAAAGATTAACAAATAAACTAGATTATCGGCTCAAAAATTGCTCAATTGTTAACGTTTTTAACCAGTGATTTAGGGACGGCTATCTACGTCTACCACTCTACCGTATCCCCTGGCTTGATGACATCTCCATTCTCATTATCTCCATCTTCCCCTTCATTTTCTTCGCTCTCTTCTACTTGTCTGATCTTGGTGATGCGCTTATCTTCTAGCTTGTTACCGAGTGCCTTCCAGCCCTTGATGTCGATAAATTCAGCGATGGCCAGCTCAAAAGTCTCCGCTTTTTTCTTGTCTTTATAGTCGTACTGTATGACAGGATTCTCCTCCATAGAGGCAAAAAGCAACTTGGAATCCTTGTGCTCTGAAATAAAAGAGTAGCGGGTGTTGAGCGAATTGGTTTCCACCTGAAATCGCTTGACCATAGTCCACTTCTTGTCTCCGTCATAGTAGACCACATTGATGACGGTATCGTCGGTGAGCTTTTGTACGGACATGAGATTGGGTATGTCATACTTCTTATTCATATCTAGCTCGGCCATCTCGTAGGTACCGTTTTTGTAGACTGCTACGATATAGTCGCCCGTGTCAAATTCACCTAAGAAGTCTCCTCTTTCGTCCGTATTGATTTTTCCGCTGATCGGGTCCATCCAGATTTGAATAGCACCTAGCGTGGATTGTCCCACATCTACCTGAGTCACCTTTCGGATCGGGTAGGGCGTCACGGTGTTCCCTTTGGAGCCCCGTCCTTTGATGGCCAAATCTTGGAAGTCAAAGGGAAATTGTTTTTTACGTGCAGTACATCCTGCCGTCAAGAAGATGTCGACTAGCTCAGACTCCCCATTGGGATTGGCCGTGAAGTAGGAGACTCTACTATTTTTATTACCTGCCGTCAAGTCGTAATCCTTATTTCGCGTGATACTGGTCACATTAAATCGTTTGGCAAAAGAACGCCCAGTCTTACCGTCCGAGTAGATCATATTGTAGGTCGTACGATCGTCTCCTTTTTTCCACACCGCAGTATGGAGAATGTTTTTACCTACAAATACTTTCTCCCCAATACGCACCACCTTGAATTTTCCATCTTTGGTAAAGGCAATCACATCGTCAATGTCGGCACAGTCCATAACGTACTCTGCTTTCTTGATGCCATAACCAATGAAGCCTTCCTTGCGATCTACATATAACTTCGCATTATTAGCGACCACCGTCTTGCGCTCGATAGTCTCAAACTCCGTGATGACCGTCTTACGTTCTCTACCTTCCCCATACTTTCTCAGTAGCTCTTCGAAGTACGCAATCGCATAGGCCGTCAAGTGCTTCAAGTTGTGTATCACCTGCTTAAGTTCCTCCTCTAGCTTAGCGATCAATTCATCCGCTTTGAAAGAGTTATACTTAGAGATACGCTTGATGCGAATCTCTGTCAAACGTATGATATCTTCCTCTGTGATTTCTCTTAATAACTTGATGCGCTTATCTCCTTTTTTCGCTTTTTCATTTGGCGTACGCACAAATTTTTTCAAGCCCGCACGGATGGCCTTTAGTACAGCCTCCCAAGTTTCACACTCTTCGATATCGCGATAGATACGCTCTTGGATAAATATCTTTTCAAGACTCGCAAAGAGTAGCTTTTCTTCCAACTCCTTTTTACGGATCTCCAGCTCCATCTTGAGCAGTTGCTTCGTATTCTCTGTACTTATTCTGAGCAGCTCGTTGACGGTGACGAAGTGGGGTTTATTATCGACGATCACACAAGCATTTGGCGAGATAGATACTTCACAGTTAGAAAAGGCATACAGGGCATCCATCGTGATGTCCGGAGAGACACCCGTTCCCAATTCGAGTAAGATCTCTACATCTGCAGCAGTATTGTCAATTACCTTTTTGATTTTTATTTTACCCTGATCAGTCGCCTTGAGGATACTGTCTATCATAGAGGTTGTTGTCACTCCATATGGCAATTCGCGTATCGCGAGCGTAGATTTGTCAACCTGCTCAATCTTGGCGCGCACCTTGACCTTTCCACCGCGCTTCCCTCTGTTGTAGTTGGTGACGTCTATGTATCCCCCCGTCTGAAAATCAGGATATATCTTGAATGGCTTGTCTTGGAGCGCCTTGATAGAGGCCTTGATCAGTTCTATAAAATTATGAGGCAATACCTTTGTCGACAGCCCTACTGCGATACCTTCTACACCCAGCGCGAGCACCATTGGGAATTTTACAGGCAGATTGATAGGTTCTTTTTTACGGCCATCATAGGTCACTTGCCACTCTGTCGTCTGAGGATTGAAGGCGACCTCCAGTGCAAACTTTGTCAATCTCGCCTCTATATATCTAGCTGCCGCCGCACTATCTCCCGTCCTGAAGTCTCCCCAATTTCCTTGGCAATCAATAAGCAGATTCTTTTGGCCTAAGTTGACCAAGGCGCCCCCTATAGCCATATCCCCATGTGGGTGATACTGCATCGTCTGTCCGATCACATTGGCTACTTTGTGAAACCGGCCATCATCCATCTGCTTGAGCGCATGGAGTATCCTCCGCTGCACCGGTTTAAATCCATCTTCGATAGAAGGCACCGCCCGCTCTAGTATGACATACGAGGCGTAGTCTAGAAAGTACTCTTGGTACATACCGTTAAGAGAAATAACGTTTTCGTCCACCTTAGGTGGGGTCTGCTTCTTTTTTGATTTACTCATTCTGCACACTTAATTGTAGGCTGTAAAAATGCGAAAAATTTATGGCTTAGCTTCTAATATATAGTGAAATTTTACATTTGTATCTTTAGCGGTCAGCAACTAGCAACTAGCAACTAGCGTCTAGCCTCTAGCATTTAGCCTCTAGCCTCTAGCCTCTAGCGTCTAGCCTCTAGCCTCTAGCGTCTAGCCTCTAGCTCCTAGTCCCTTTTACATTTAATATTTTTCGGTTTTACAGTTTATTTCCCTAGACACCTAGACACCCAGACACCTAGACACCTATCCACCTATCCACCTAGCTCCCCTTTTCCCCCTTGCTACTTATCGCTTTTCTACTACCTTTGTGCAAAATGACCAAGGTATATGGAGACCATAGTGAATAAATATTTTTCGGAACTGACGGAGACCCAAGAGAGACAGTTTGCACAATTGGGGCCACTCTATACCGAGTGGAATCAGAAGATCAATGTCGTGTCGCGCAAGGATATCGAGCACATCTATACCCATCACATATTGCATTCGCTGGCGATTGCGGCCTTTGTGCAGTTTTTACCAGAGGCCAACGTACTTGACCTTGGGACCGGTGGTGGTTTTCCCGGCATCCCTTTAGCGATACTGTTTCCAGAGACCCAGTTTATGTTAGTGGATGGGACAGGCAAGAAGATTCGTGTAGTGCAAGAAATCGTAGACGCTATCGGCCTCAAGAATGTGGAAGCCAAACAACAACGCGCAGAGGAAATCAAAAACCGAAAATTTGACTTCGTAGTCACCCGAGCGGTGGCCAAGACGGAACAACTTTGGCGCTGGACAGAACGACTGTATACCGCCAAGCAACGACACGTCGTACCGAATGGCCTCATTGCCCTCAAGGGGGGCGATATCGACGCAGAACTCAAAGAGATGCCACGCGGGACCTACCACGATCGAATAGCGATTTCAGATCTGTTTGAAGAGGAATATTTTGATACCAAGTCTGTCCTGTATATTCAGTGGTAAGCGCTTTGTTATTTTATGTTTTTGGGCGAGCCCGCATACAAAAAACCCTTGTAGATAAAAAAATCTACAAGGGTTCTTTGTATGCGGTCAGGCTCCTCCAGGGTCCGTGTTCACTCCCGTCCTAGCGGACTGCAGCCGAAAAAGGCTGCACCTTCCATATCCTTCTCGCGGGGCAAGTCCTCTGTAGATGGTGCTAATCAAACCAATACCTAGCACTCACCTGCAATCCAAAATTGACAAAAGATTGCTTTACTGGGTTACGGTCTTCGCTGATGACCATGGGGCTCCTAAAACTGGGACCGCCAATAATTTCAAAATGGTCACTGAAGGTATACCCTACGAAGGCACTTCCTTGATAACTGACGCCAAGCCTATTTTGAAACCAATCCTGGTTGTCTTCACCTAGATCATAAAAGGTAGATTCGCTATCATGAATTTCGCCTTTCTGATTTAGGAATACATTGATAGAAGCACCGCCTTGGACGCCGAATATCCATTGTTGGTAATTTAGGCTTACACCTAGATTTAGCGGGATGTTTATCAAATGCAGATTGTTGAAAGTCTCTTTACTTCTTGTCATCGTCGTTGTCTCTGCAATGAGACCTTCTTGGAAAGTGCTATCCGTAGTGATGGGGTTCACAAAAATAGCAGAGATGCCTTGTATAGAATCCGTATTGATTACTTCGTTGTCGTATTCCAGTTTTCTGGCAGCTCTTAGATAATCTATACCCGTACTCACATAGAAGCCAGATTTGTGCTTCAATAAAACTTCTAGTCCTAAATCAATGGTTTCAAGATTTGTTTCGGATTGGTTGCGTAATGCGGCTAAGGCCATATTGGCATCTCCATTCGCTGATAGGGTAGTTATGGAGCTGGATATACCTGCTCTAGTACCAATCCCAAGTTGATATTTTTTTGGTAGTTTTATATCATTATCATTTTCTTCTTCGTCCTTAGGCTCTTCTACTGGCTCATTCTTTTCGTCTTCTTTAGTAGCTGCAATAAGACCTTCTTCTTTGGCTTCGATTTCTTCTTTTGATATCGCTATGATGTTCTCATTTGTTTCTTCTTGCTCCTGCGTTTGATTTAATTTTTCAAGGCTAGGTAAATTTTCTTTTGCACTGCCCTTTATCACTTCTACTTCTTCTCGTTGTACAGGCGCAGTGAGGGAGTTATTAATTTTTTGCTTGGCGATATTGTCTATTATAGTATTTTTCGAATTATTCCTTATGATGTCTTTTTGCGAAATGGCTGTATCGTTTTTGGTTTGATTAGATTTTTGAATAACGCTAGGGTCATTGGTAGTTATCGTATTTTCTTGCTGCTTAATTCTAAGGGGTGTATTGGTAGTTTTCTTTTTTACTTCAATCTTATTTGCGTTGTTAACTTTCTTAGTTTCAGTAAATTTTTTTTCAGTAGCTGTGCTAGGGGCCGGGTTTGGCGTCGATGGCTTTGCAGTAAATTGTGTGTCGGTATTTGATTTTTGACTTGGCGTTTCTTTTTGTATTGTGGTAGCACTGACTTGCTTTACCGCTTCTGTTTGCTTATTCGTATAAAAATAGCCAGCCAATAAAATAGCTAGGAAAAAACTAGATGCGCTAAACCATACCCAAGCAAATTTCTTCTTTCGCTTTGGATATAAATCTGCCTGTACCTTACCCCATAAAGCTTCTGTATCGAGAGGCGTCTCATGCGCGCCTATTTCCTTTCTTGCGTGATTGTCAAATTTATTGGTACTCATATCAAGCAGTCATTTTTTCAAGATGAATCAATTTTTTCTGGAGGATTTTTCTAGCTCTAGTGAGTTGTGATCTTGAGGTAGAGGGGGCGATATTTAGCAATTCTCCAATTTCGTTGTGAGAGTATCCCTCTATGGCGGCGAGATTAAATACCTCTCGGAAACCATTTGGTAATGTGTCGATGAGCTTCATCAACTCTTGTGCATTGAGCTTAGAGAAAGCCTCCGCGGGTAGTTCTGGTTCATTAATGTTTTGTAGCCCACTGTACTCGAAGCTATAGCGTTTTCTAGATTTGCTTTTTAGCGCGGTATTGATGACGATGCGCTTCATCCAGGCTGCGAAACAACCAGTATGTTTATAATCGACAATACTACGCAGTATTTTTACCAGGCTGTCTTGTAGTACATCTTGTGCAGCAGGATAGCTATCCGTGTAGCGCTTACTGACAGTCAGAAGCAAGGGTGAATAGCGCAAGACCAACTCTTTCTGGAAGAGTTGATCCTGAGCTTTGCAGCCATTGATTAGTTCTATGTCAGAATTATTGTTCAAATTGTTCTCTATAGTTGTTTTATAATTAATCTGAACTCGAACCTAAACGGTTGGTCTTCAATTATAGTGGGAGTACTGTTGCTATTTGGACAGGAAAGATCTACTATACCTTCTACTTTTCCAGCAAATATTCCACCGACAACATTGTCATTTTGAATAATCTCAACTATGTATTCACTAATTGCATGCCCACGAATGTAGCATAGCTCTTCCCATGGATCTTCATCCCCGGAATTTTCAACAATTCCAAGAAGCTCATTTGTGTAAACACCTTCTGCAACATTGTCTATTTCTGCAAGTATTCTAATTTTTTCGTTTTCAAGTTGATCACTTGAGGATAGAAAATATTGTTCGTTATTGTTAAATAAACTAGCGCTCATAATAGTGCCATTAAATGAGGTGTCCGCAATACCAGAAAATTCTAGAATAACATATTCCTGTATTGTTTGCTCACAAGCTTTTAAAGGTCCAGTGTTTACTTGTGCAGAAATTGAAAATGATTGAATAATACTTTCAGTTAGGTTGTCTAGATCTAAGACTTTTATACTTAGTGAGTTAACCCCTTCACAATTGAGTAGGTCAAGTTCAAATGAATTTTCGTTAGTTATATAGAGAGATAAATTGGTACCTCCTATAGAGACATTCACTAAACCATTTGTAATGGGGTTGTCATTGCAATCTATAATACTTCCTATTAGTGTGAAGCTGTTATCCGCCTCTTCTAACTGTATTTGCCCAATATTTGTATCTTCTTCAAAAGATCCAATATTGATGCTTTCAAACTCGCAATCCGCTCCTGTATATCCAGCTACTAAGGTTAGCACTTCCCCTTTTGGTACTTTGCCAGCGAAAAATCCGCGGTTATCCGTTTTGCCATACCGCCCATTAGAGGCATTTCCCATGAATAAACCCACTGCCATGTTTTGTAGTGGATTTCCATTAGGAGAAATTAATTGTCCTTCAATAAATACCAATTCAAAAGGGGCATCACAATTCCAAAAAGAAAAATGACTTACTTCGCCTACATACATTCCGTTTTGTAGGGTAGCGCTTCCTTCTTCCGCCCAGATACCATACTGTTCATCTTCGAATGACCAGAGTGGAATAGTGCTTGGTGCGCTGTCTAATAATTCTTGTGGGACTGGGAAAGATAAGGTAGCTGTGTTTCCTTCGGCGATATTTAGTTTTTGGCCAGTGTCGTCAAAAAGCTCTACGGCCATCATGCCATAACTCACGAGGGCAACTTCCTCCACTCTGGCATTTAAACCCAATAGATCACCAGGCATAATTTCGGCAATGTTATCTGCGGTTGGGTCAAGCCATTTTGCAGCGACCGAAACCTGACCATTATATAATGCGCCGGACTCAGATTGTATGCTATTCGGGGCGAAGGAGATGCCTAAGCCATCTGGTCCTTCCAATTCTCCTCCATCAGCGGCGCTAAAAGAACCAATCTCGTTTAATGCTAAGAGTTGTACATAGGCATAGTTTACAGATTCATCAGTAGGGTAGATGCGTCGTGATCCTTTGAAGTAACCATTCGCTTCGACGGTAAAGAAAGTGCCTTGTCGGTCGAGTGTTTCGTCTTTAATAATAAATCTTCCTGCTTCGTCGGTAGTGTATGACTTGCCGTCATAGCGCACTATAGCATCTTGAACTGGATTTTCGTTTTCATCGTATACCAATCCGAATATAGTCCCTGTGACAAGGTCAGTTTCTGGATTGTACTCACTGATGATGATGGGAGGTTCTTCTGTTGTGCTTACAGGAGTACTTTCATCTATATCTTCTCTACAAGCAAAGAAAGCTAAAAACACCAGTCCTAATAGGCTTAACTTTTTCATATTACATTTCTCTTTTAAGTGTTTTGGAATAAACTTAAAGGCCTTACTGAGATAATGCTGCTTGTCTTGAAAACGCTGCATCAAACTGCATGTAAAGTTTTATTTGGCTACGATGTGCATCCTAATCGACTCCTTATTTAACCATACTACGCTTCTTTAAATTGTTGACGTAGTGTGTTTTAGCTGCCAAATGTAGATTATTAGTGTTCAGAGAGGAACATAGTGGTTTTGTAGTCCATAATGAAGCAACAAAAAGTGGATACAATCCTTTATATTGAAGACTAATTTTGTAAGAACGAATCAAATAAAAAAGCCATACGGCATATGCATAAGTTTAGAATTTTCTTTCCATTAATTTTTTCGCTAGTGCTTTTAGGGTACAGTGTACAGCTCCATGCTCAAGTTGTTTTCACCAAAGCAGCTCCTCCGTCATTTGATCAAAAGCGAATGCAGGCTGCCCCTGTATCGGTAATGCCGCTCTTAGATTATCAAAAAATTGTACAAGAAGACATAAAAGAGCAGTCTGAGAATAAACCGTATCGATTTGGTATGCTGCAAAAGGCCAACCTTACCTTGGATAATGCAGGAGTATGGACGACGCTGCCCAACGGCGATAGGATATGGAGACTGAAGATCAGTGCTCCCAATGCTCAAACAATCAATCTGAACTATAGAAAATTTGACTTGCCGAAAGGAGGAATGCTCTTCGTCTATAGCGAATCTAAAAAAGAAGTGCTTGGTCCCTTCACAGATCAGAATGAGAAAAGCAATGGACAATTTGCTACTGGCTTCATCAAAGGAGAAAATTGCATAGTGGAATATTATGAGCCAGCCAATAAAAAAGGACAAGGCATAATCGAGATCGGAGGGGTGGTGCATGGATACAGATCTATTCGAAATGAAGTCAATGAGATGTTGAGAGTATTTCAAAGCTCTGGTCAATGCAACTATGATGTAGACTGCTCGATAGGAAATAACTGGGCCGACCAAATCAAATCTGTTGGACTCATCATGACGGCTAACAATTCTAGATTTTGCACTGGTGCTCTAATCAATAATACGGGCGATGATTGTCATTCTTATTTTTTGAGTGCCAATCATTGTTTTGCCAATGACGCAGTTGGAGCAGTGCTCAATGACATCTTTATGTTTAACTACGATAGTCCTAGCCCAGCTTGCCCTGGGATACCTACTACGGATGGAATTACCACGGAGACGGTGCAAGGTGCTACCGTGATAGCAAAGGCAGTAGACTCTGATTTTTGCTTATTGGAGTTGACCAATAATCCACTGGACTTTTATGATGTGTATTATTCTGGTTGGGATAGGACGGACGTGGCTGCAGTAGGCGCAGCGGGTATTCACCATCCAAGTGGAGATGTAAAAAAGATAAGCATAGAAAATGCGACACTTATCTCAGGAAACTTTAGTGCCAATACTTCTAATACCCACTGGGAGGTTCCCGATTGGGATGATGGTACTACAGAACCAGGCTCATCAGGTTCACCATTATATGATTTAACGAATCAGAGAATCATCGGTCAACTGCATGGAGGGGGTGCTGCTTGCTCTGGAACTACAAACAATGGTCAACCAGATCAATATGGAAAGATATTTCATTCTTGGGATCAGAACGGTACAGCCAATTCAGCACGGCTTGCCCCTTGGCTTGATCCAGGTAGTACAGGGGCTATGACTATGGATGGTAATGATTGTTCGACCCCCATCGCACCCACCGCTTTGTTCGATCCAGCAGATGGAGACTCATTTACTTTTTGTGGAGCAGAGGATATAGATCTGATAGATAACTCTACAGGAATTCCTACTTCATGGTCATGGACATTCAGTGGAGCAGGGGTGTCTCCCACTAGTTCTACTCTACAAAATCCAATAGTGAATGTCAGTACGACGGGAACCCTTTCGGCTACCCTTACAGTGACGAATGCTATTGGTACAGATGTACTCACACAGACCTATCCTATCACAGTCAACAGTTGTGTTATGAATACGGTTTGTGATTCACCTGCATTGGCTATTCCTGATGATGCTGCTGCTGGTGTAAGCAGTACTCTGACAGTGCCGACCACTATGAATACCACCGATGTAGATATCGAAGTAGATATTAGCCACACTTACGTGGGAGATCTTATAATTACCATTGCGCATAATGGAGTGACTGCTACTATATTGGATCAGCCAGGCGCACCCGCTTCTAATTTTGGTTGCAATCAAAATGATATCGACTGTGTTTTTGATGACGAAGGGACCGTTCCAGCTGAAGATGAATGCAATACAGGGACTGCGATTAGCGGCAATGTGATACCTTTTAGCGCTTTGACGGTATTTGATGGTATTGATCCTAGCGGTGTGTGGACCATCACCGTTTCTGATAATGAGGGCCAAGATACCGGTACGCTCAACTCTTGGTGCGTAACGACAACAACTACCACTACGGCTAGTGGAGTACCCTGTCTATCAAACTTGACCAATGCGAATGGCTTACTACAAATAGAAACGGGCATTTCAGATTATGAGTCTAGTGATTTGATTCGTACTACTTTGAATACGCTCATAGAGTCTACCGCAAAAGTAGATTACGATGCGACTACCTTCGTTGAATTGAATGCTCCATTCGAGGTGGAAGTTGGCGCTGAATTTGAAGCCTTCATTGATGGATGTAACAATGGTACAGGAGGCGTAAATATCAAGGAGGAAGAAACGACTAAGACGGACCAGAAATAAAGCTTGAATTTTAGTGGATTAAAAAAGACGACTAGTTGTGTTACTTAGTCGTCTTTTTTTAGGGATGTTCAGAAGTAAGAGAAGAACCCCGGCAGAGCTTGCCCCGATTTTTTTCGGGGGGTGATAATACTATAGCCCAGGGTGGCAACCCTGGGAATTAACGAGGCAAGAACCAATTTGGCGTGATTTTCTTTTAAAAA
>CAKZVJ010000024.1 GCA_937923345.1 uncultured Saprospiraceae bacterium | reverse complement strand
CAAGGAACAAGGCTTAATGTGACCACATAATATCAATTGACCAGTCTTCGCTAAGCTCTACTTCTTCCCAAATCCAATCCCACGCTTATTGAAGATAAATCCACTCTTATCAAGCTTGAATTTACTCACATCTTCAAAAGTAATAATAGACTCCGTACCAGGCTCAATCACAGGCTGATCTGCTAATCTAATATTCTGAAATTTGATGGCTTCCGCGACTACATTACGTACGGTACGCGCATTACCGAAGTACTTATCCCGATGGTCATAGATATAAGCGAAGTAGCTCATAAGATGTTGGCTAGCCATCAAATCTAGCGAGTACTTTTTCTCTGTAAACATCACCTGTGCGATCTCCATCAACTCCTCGGCAGTATAATCCTCAAACTTCAAGACTTTATCAAATCTAGAATTGAGCCCAGGATTTGCCTTCAAAAACTTCTCCATGTTATCGGTATAGCCCGCTGCGAAGACAAAGAACTCTCCGCGATGATCTTCCATTCTTTTTAGGATAGTCTGTATGGCTTCGTTACCAAAATCTCCCCGATTGTCACCAGACGCTGAGGTCAGAGCATATGCTTCATCGATAAACAAAACACCACCTAAGGCATCTTCTATTTTTTCATTGGTCTTGATGGCAGTTTGACCTACATAGCCCGCTACCAATCCTTGTCGATCCGTTTCCACCATTTGGCCCCGCTCTAAAATACCCAGCGCTTTGTAGATTTTCACCAAGATTCTAGCTACTGTGGTTTTACCAGTACCAGGATTACCTACCAGTGCGGTGTGCATACTGAAGGTGTTCAACACATCTTTTCCAGATCTGAAATAAAATTTCACCAACACCACCATTTGAGCGATTTGCTCTTTGATATTCTTAATACCGATGAGACTGTTTAGTTCGAATAATGCCTCGTCTAGCAATTCTTCATCTACAGGAATGTCTGGTTTCGTTTTCTTTCTTTCTAGTTTGATGTTCTGTACATCCTCCAAGGTGATATTCGCCAATTCCTCGTTGCTATACGCACTAGGATTTTCAGACTGCATGATGCGCAGCCCTAGATTGAGTTTGGCCTCCTCGATGAGGTCAAAAACAAATCTCGCATTACCAAATGTTCTATCTCTATTTCTATAAGCAGATACGATGAGTTGATCTATCTTTTTAGCGGCAGGTTCTGTGAGTACCACTTCTTTTTCGATGCACGCAAATTCAGAGATACGCACCAATTCCTGAGGTACGTAGTCCGAAAACTCAAAGTACAATTTAAACCTAGATTTCAATCCCGGATTAGAGTCTAGAAAGTGTGCCATTTCCTTTGGATATCCCGCCACGATTACGACTAGGTTTCCTGGGCCATTAGACATTTCTTTCAACAAGATCTCGATCACCTCTCTACCAAAATCTTTACTATCGTCATTTGATCGAGCGAGTGCATAAGCTTCGTCAATAAACAAAACCCCACCTCTTGCCTTCTCGATATTCTCTTTTACTTTCGGTGCCGTCTGACCGATGTATTCACCGACGAGGTCTACCCTATCCACTTCATGCACATGCCCTTTAGTGAGCAGTCCCATTTTTTTGTAGAGCTTACCCATCATACTAGCCACCGTCGTTTTTCCAGTACCCGGATTCCCGATGAACACAGAGTGTACATTTATTTCTTCCTCTTCTGAAAAACCTTTATGTTCACGGAGCTGCAAAAACTTGATGTAATTCGCATGATCACGTACCTTTTGCTTGACGTCTTTCAGACCGATCAGTTCGTCCATGCCGATCATCAGATCATCAAAAGTGGACTGGTCTTCATCGTCCTCTTCAAGTATTAATGGCGAAAAACCATCTGGTAGTAATACCTGCACATTACCCTGTTCAAAAGCCTCTCCTACATTGAATGGGATGATGCCGATCACAGAATCCATGAAAACAATTTCTGCTGTATATTTATCCTGTCTCCAAGAGCCTTTCACATTCGAGCCCCAGCCAGCGGTCAGCTTGATAAGTTCTTCACCTTGCTCCACTCTTTGCAGGCGCACGACCTGTCCCTTCAGCTCCCGAGCATTATTGTAAAACTTAGAAAACAACTCACAATACCAGTTGGCGCTCATGTTGGTGTTGCGTAAGATGATTTCCACATAGATATATCGAGTTTCTTCTGCATTAAATGCTTTGGAGTAGACACGCTCTTCTTGTATCACGTCATCATATGGCCCTTCGTAGAGCTTCAGAGATTTTACTTCTAAATATGATGCATTTTCATTAATCGGTTCAGTTTCTTCGACTTCCTCTATATAAAAATATTTTGTCGCTACGCGCTCCCCATCTATCCACGCTTCCCAGTAGTAGGTTCCCTTTTTCCAGAACTTACCTTCCTTCTTGTTGCCCCAACCTTCTCTGATGTAAACGACATTGTCGTACTTCGATATGACCTTCTTCTTGAGCGGGAGACTACAGAGTTCTATCTTATCCGTTTTGAGTTGATAACACTTGAGCTCAATCTCTACCTCCCAATCTTCTATGTCAAATTGTTTGTTGTAGAACGACAACTCAGCGTAGATATAACTGGTGTCATATCGATCAAACACCTGTCTATATTTCTTCTTATTATCAGCCAACCACTCTGTCGAAGAGTAGACTTTCAGTTCTCTAAACTTGAAATTGTTGATACTATCCGGTGACTGATAACTTTCTGACATGTTTGTAAATCGTTATAGGATATGCAGTAGGAGCATTCCTCGCCTTAAATTAACGATATATTCGGCAATCCGTTTCTATGTTAGGACATTTTTTTTCTTAAAAAGTAGATGGTTTTTTCAGGGGTGCCGCTAGTCCCGCGAAAAGGCGTGACGGCGTCGGGCTGTGCGCTATATGGCCTGCCTTCGCGCGATGGCCGTCCCACGCCATGCCGCTACCATCCCTCACCTCTAGCGCGCTCCGCTTGCCTCGCTTTGGGCTTACGCCGTCGCGATCGATACGACGTAGCCCAAACCTGCATACAAGTATATATCAATCATTAAATTACACCGTAGTATTTTTTCTAATTTTATATTTTGCCATGGTGATCAAATGCATTCGATAGCAAATTTTCCCACCTCAACACCCAAAAAGAAAGCCCATCTTAGTCCTGAATAAAATGGCCTCCTAGCGCGTACATGGAGTCAAAGGCAAGTGGCAGGCAAAACAATCAGCGGATTATCGATATGGAAAATGTCTAGACGATCTACTGTTTATGTTAGAAACCAGCTGATCTGCTTGTCTCTGCCAGTCAGCGACATGTCTGTATCCTATAGACCACAGTACTGTTCCATCATTACCTACCAAGGCGTAGTCACTTACTACTTCCTTATTTTGATTTGGAAGAAAAAACGGACTTCGCTCTGCAAATACGGCGATGATACTTTGTGAAATATCTAAGCCTATGGATAGTCCATCAGAGAAGTACTGATCTTTTTCTATCCTTGCTTTCACTACAGCATCCACCCCTAAGATCTGCGCCAATTCTTCTGGATTTTTGGTCCATGATTCTTTAAGTCCTATCCCGTTTTCCTCTAGTATGCTGTTTGTTTGCGTATAGTGTTGCACAGATACTTGCAGTGGTCTTTCACTTTTGCGATGGGAGGCCAGTACTTTGCTGAAAAAATTGGATTGAAAAGTAGTGCTTTCCACACGCTCAATCTCTTCTATCATTTCGGGTGTTAGCTCTTTTGGCACAAAGCCAGAGGTATAAATCTCAAAGGGGAGAATCGCTATTTTCTTGTGATCTTGGGTATGCTGCTCAAAATCAGAAATTTGATAGTACCTCTTGCAGCTCGAGGTACACAATACAAAGACGATGGAAATGAACAATAGATTTTTCATAATTAGATTCTTTAAGTTTTTACCAAAATAGGGTGTTTACTCAATAGTATGCTTTATGGAGCCAAATATTGGTTCTCATCCTTTGGTTTAACCCTAACTTAACTGCATTCTTCTATTTTTTAAGATTTTATAAAGAAATGCTTCGATAGTTCTGGAGCAACTATAAATCACAGCGAGGTAAGTGTCTGCATATCTGCTGCATAAAAAAACAGCCTCCATAGACTTAATACAATCTTAATACAATGATCATCATACACTTAAAATATCTTACCAAATCATTGACAAGCACTATTGGCCTTCTCCTATAGTCTTCTGGGTAAGGGGTGGAAGCGATATGAAGTAGTCTAGAAAGCTAGTGCTCCAAGCATGAGACGTAGCTGAACGGGCGAGTGAAGATGCGTCGAATCGTAGGATGCACAGCTTTCTGGGCTGCTGAATACAAGTGTACGACCCGGTCCCTATGCGCGGGCAGACAGGTGTATAAGGCATAGGGATACCCCAAAAACTAGTCAATTAGACAACAAACTGTGAATTAAGCTATTTATCTGATTAGAATTACAGCATTTCCTTTCATTATATGAGATAGAATGTCGATTTTTAGTCAAATATCCTGTAAAACTAAAACCATATGTACAAATCTATTTTTACCGTTTTTCTTGCCTTAGGTTGTGCGCTATCTGCGAATGGACAAGCCTTCAATATGACTTTGGAGGGGACCTGGGACAACACCAGCTATACGTACAACGATTGCTGGGGCTATACCGACGAAAGTGGTAATGAATATGCCATCATCGGCTCACGTGCAAGAATCTCCTTTGTAGACATCACTACGCCTACTGCTCCAAGTTTGGTAGCAGAATTCACAGGCTCATTTCCTGGGATAAGTGGAGCAAACAGTATCTGGAGAGATATCAAAGTGTATGATAGATTTGCCTACACAGTCGCCGATCAAGGGTCGGAGGGATTGATGGTATTCGACATGAGTGACATCCACAACGGTAATGTGACAAAAGTAAACCAGCTGAATAATCGTTTTACGAGGGCGCACAATATTTTTATCGACGTTCCTGAAGGTAAGCTATACGCTGTCGGTCCCACTACACCTGGTACGAACGATAATATTGTGGTGTACGACATCAAGGACGATCCGTCAAATCCGGTATTCTTATCTAGCGTCTCCGTCACTGGTGGATATATACACGATGCATATGTCAAAGACAACATCCTGTACGGTAGCTCTGGATATGATGGTCTTTACATTTTTGACATGACTGATCCAGTGATTCCCGTTTTCAAAAGTTTTGAACAATCCACTGCGGCAGGATACAATCACAGTGGGTGGCCATTTGACAATGGAGACAAAATGCTTATAGCAGAAGAAGTCCCACAAGGACTAAAGCTAGCGATATTCGACATCAGTGACTTGAACAATATTTCTTTTCTAAGTGATTTTAGAGATCCTATTTTGACCAATGTTAGCGGCAATGTTACTTATCACAATCCTTTCATGGTGGGTGACTATGCGGTCATCTCCTCCTATGAAGACGGTGTTACGATCATGGATTTGTCTGATACAAATGCACCATTCAGAGCAGCGCACTACGATACATTTTCAAATTCTAGTTATGGTGGTTATGAAGGAACTTGGGGGGCATACCCTTATTTCCCATCAGGCTCTATCATAGGTTCAGATATTGTCACTGGACTTTATGTATTGAGTACCACGCTGTCTATGACCAATACATGTGCCAATGGTGTCCAAGATGATTTCGAGATAGATGTGGACTGTGGTGGATTTTGTAATACTTGTGTTTGTTCTGCGCCTACGGATATGAGCTTTACG
>CAKZVJ010000023.1 GCA_937923345.1 uncultured Saprospiraceae bacterium | reverse complement strand
ATGAAGTTTTTGGATTCACTATGACAGGAGGTTATGCAGAAAAGGCAAACGTTAGTGCTAAAACGATATTTCCTAAACCACCCATGATGGACTATCCTGTTGCAGCTTCTTTTCTGCTAGCCTATAGTACATCTTATCATGCCTTGGTAGATCGAGCCTATATCAAGGAAGGCGATACATTAGTAGTATTGGGCGCATCTGGTGGAGTCGGACTTGCCGCTATAGAGATTGCAAAATGCTTAGGGGCACGTGTTATCGCCGCAGCATCTACAGATGAAAAACTAGCCCTCTGCAAAAAACATGGAGCGGATGAAGTAATCAATTATAATACTGAAGATCTTAAAAAGCGCATCAAAGAACTGACGGACGGTAAAGGAGCTGATATCGTATACGATCCAGTGGGTGGCTCCTACTCCGAATCTGCCCTCCGTGCGATGACATACAATGGTAGATTCCTAGTTGTCGGCTTTGCTGCTGGTGAGATTCCTAAAATACCACTCAACCTACTCCTCTTAAAATCTTGCCAAATTGTGGGTGTCTTTTGGGGCAGCTTTGCTCAGCAATTCCCACAACAAAATATGGCTAATAGCATGCAGCTTATCCAATGGTACGCAGAAGGAAAACTCAAACCACATCTTCATGCGACCTATCCTCTTGAACAGGCGCCCAAAGCATTGGAGGAGATGATGGAGAGGAAGGTGATGGGAAAAGTGGTGGTTTTACCTGAAAACGTATAGAAAAATAGGTCTGCCTCAATTTTAATGAAAAGAAACAAAAACTGTAGATTAAGCAATTCAAATGCATTAGCTTGAGATTATCAGAAGTAAGAGAAAACACCCAAAGAACTTGTCCCGATTCTTCTAGGAGGGAGACCATATCGTAGCTCAAGGTGGTAACCCTTGATATTAGCATAGCAAAAACCAATTTGGCGTGATTTTTAATAGAAAATCATGACAAATTGAGTCTAAGAAGCATCCCGTTATTAAAGTAACAATAATAAAAGGGCGTAATCATTTAGAGATCTTAAGATGTAACAAGTTTAATCTCAACGAGAGATGATATTTCTGTATCATCCCTACCTAAAAATAAATTACTTTGAATATACTATAAACTGAGCAAATTTTTTGCTTTGGTATTTTTTGGATTATGCTGTCCTTGTGTGTTTCATAGCGCAAGGAGCTTAATGCAAAAGCGAAGCAACAGTTTAAAGTAGAAATTTAAAATAGTCTTAATTGATTTTTCTTAATTTTGAAATTAAAGTTTAGCTTTAAAAAGACACTACTCGATAAATCAAGTAGTGCCATTTGACATCATCTTACTTAAATATTAACCGAAATTAGTCTATTCAATTCTTAACGATCTATTTAGTAGGCTTGGACTACTTTTATGTATAATACATTTATATTGCTTTTTTTCTTCTCTACATGAGTAAATGTGAGTCAAAATAAATTTGTACAGTTTCTTCTCTATCCCATGACTTAAAGTCTATTTTTTCAACATCTACCCTTTTGAAAAAATATCTAGGATACAAGAAAAAATGATAAAAAGAAAAATACTACTGCAAGTGAAACGGTGTGTAATAAACACGTTTAACCTAGCTTGTAAAAGGATAAAAAAATAACTGATTAGGTGCACTAAATGCACCTTCTCAGTTATTAACCACAATTTTAATCTAAGGTGTTTTCTTATTTAAATATCAAATTCTCTTTCAAGGAGAGTATTATTTTCTAAATTTACTAGCAGTACTTTATAAAAGAGTACTGCATCATTTCTTCGCTCTAAAATCTAAATTGTAAATCCACTTTTACGCTTGTTGTAAACATACCTAACATTACAATTGGTCCAAAATTTTTCTTGGTGAAATACCAAATGAAGTAGGTGAAATGCATATACTCACCCTACTCTCTTTCTTACTTCATCCTTATACGTTCTTCCCATTGCTAACTCCTGTCCATTCTCTAAAACGATATACTTACTATTAACTGCAGTAATAAAATCAACGTTCACCACAGTAGATCTAAAGACTCTAATAAATTGGGATTCAGGAAGCTGCTTCAATACATCCTTTAGAGGCATTACCACCCAAAAGCTGCTGTCCTTCAAATAAAATTTTGTGCCATCATTTGTGGCAGCCACATACATAAGCTGATCTGTTTTTATTTTGTGGACTTTAGTAGGTGTATTAATAGTGATGCTATCTATCTTATTGGAGTTGCGGGTCGCTGCTAACTCTTTCTCTAGATTAAGTTTTGATTGTTCAATTAGATTCACTCTATTTTTTAACTTATTCTGCTGTTCTTCTAAACGCTTTCGTTCTGCAGCGGCTAAATGCTCTAATCGAATCTTCTCTGCCGTTGCTTCTTCAGCGAGTCGTTTTTTCTCAACTATTGTCTCTTCCGCAAGCCTTTTCTTCTCTGCCAGTGCTTTTTCAGCAAGCAGCTTTTTTTCTGCTGCCTTCTTTTCAAGCACTTGCTTTTCCGCAATAATTCTTTCATTTTTTCTTTTGCGTTCCAAATTAATTCTATATAAACCAATAGATACCATAGATAATAAAGTTAGAAAGCCTATGGTCCATTTTAATCTTGAAGATTGCTTTTCTAAATGTAAATCTTTGATAGCATTAGCTTGGGTCAGCTGGTTTATCTCGTGAGATTTTTCTTTGTTATCAAAGTCTAAAACGGCCGCAATCAAATCAGGATCTATTTTCTTATTAATCAGGTTGGCTTGGCTTGCCTCGTAGGCTGCAAAATCACTAGCCAAAGATTGATCTGACTCTAAAAATTTGTGCAATAATTTAAATCGAGAAACCTGGATCATATTGATTGAAGTCGCCAAACTCTTATCAGCTCTCAAGAGAGAGTCTAACTGCGTCACACAAGCACCTATCTCATCGACACTTTCTGCTTTTTCATTAAACGCAGCTTTTAATAAGATTATATCGAGCAATTTTTGGTTATCTTCGATCTCCATTTGATAGCGTTGTGCTAAATTGATATTGTTATATGCCGCAATACTATCCCCTTTCAAATGGGCGATTTTACTCATTAAATAATGATAATCGCGCTTATCTTGATTAGTATTTCCTGCATAGCCCTTAAATGACGACAAGTATTTTTCTGCTACAGTCAGAGAATCTACTTTCAGTTTGAGTTCACATAGGTCAAAATAGACTTGTCTTTTTTGATGCTTAAATAGTGTATCTTTTAAAGCACCTTCTAATTGGATGGCGGCAGTGGATTCATCCCCCATAAAAGACATGTATTTACTAAGGGATGATCTAATACCATATTTATAGTTGGGTACTTTTTTCAGAAATTGAGCACTACTTATTTTCAATAAGGACCTTATTGCTTGCTCATATCTTTCTTGCTGTGCATAAGCCTGGCTTTCATACTGATGGAGCAAACTATACAATACATAATCAGCTTGCCCCAATGTAGTATCCACTTTTGGTAGTTCCCTGGAGACAAAATCCAATATTCCTGGATCTCGAGTTTGGACCAAAAGAGATCCATAATTCATGATAAGTTCTAGTTGACTATCTCTACTCTTATTATATTGAGCTTTGTCTATAGCCTTATTCATATAAAGCTTAGCCTTGGTCAGCTCCCCTTTCCCTTGATGTGTCCAAGCCTTAATCAAAAAATGCCGATAAAAGGTGTCTGGCAATATAAATGCTTCATTTGTCAATCCTTGTATCACGTGGTTTATATACACCGTGGCGCTATCCAAATCATGATAGATATAATGGTTAGCGATATCTATTTTTGTCAATGCAGCATCTAAGGCAGTACTATCTCGATTATTCAATTTCGTTTTAAGCTCTAAAATTTGCTGAGGTTCCTTTGCAAGCAATACAAACGGAAATATGAGTATTATGAATAAACTACAAAGACTCGTGATGTTGGGTAAGGGCATAGATTGAACCGTTGTTTTTCGTGTGATTCGAATAAATTAGTTGCTTTAAAATTTTTGTTAAACCGATTATGCAGACTCAATTAAACTAAATCTCAGCGCCAAAGCCTTTAGATTCTCGTAAAAAAGGTAAACAGAAATGTTGATTATTCAGTTATCGTCTCTCAAGATCAACCGCAAATTAGGCTTTCAATCTTCCTATTTGCAGAAAAAAGGGGTGAAAAAGGGCGAAATGCAGCTGAAAAAGGGCGAAATGCAGCTGGAAATATTCTGGTTAGAGGATTAGAACAAGAAGGCAAGGGTGAAATGCGCTCATAGTGGGGTGAAATGCAAACATTAACACATAAAATATAAGATTTTACAGACTAGAATATTGTGAATTGCTTTTATTGAATTGTTCTTTATTTACAAAGATAGGTATACTCAGGAGCCATTTCTATTTATAATTAGGATTTATACCTTTGACATGATTATGAATAGAGACCACTATAGAAAACTGGAGGCCATGTATCTTCAAGCCAATATCAATGAGCAGCTTTTCCAATCTACACAATGTAGTATAGAACATGAGAAGGCAAGGGTATCTTTGCAAATTGATGAAAAGTACTTCCATGCACTTGGAGCGATCCATGGTGCCATTTATTTCAAAATGCTTGACGATTCCGCCTACTTTGCCGCACATTCGGTAGTAGAGGATTTTTTTCTATTGACGACCTCCTTTAATATGAACATCCTCCGACCTGCCAATAAGGGCTTGATTGTAGCCGAGGGAAAGATAAAATTCAATTCTCCGAATTTATTAGTAGCAGAGTCTACCCTATCTAATGAGGTAGGCAAGGTCATAGCCTTTGGTACAGGTAATTTTGCAAAAAGTAAAATCCTTCTTAAAGACTGTGAAGGCTATACCCTAGAGAATGACTAGCCTATTTGAAAGTTTCAAATAAATTATGATTCCAGCATCGCCTTTATTTGCGGCTTATAGGTTCTACCTATCTTTAGCTCAGCACCTGCTTTCATCTTTAAGGTGTTGGTATTAATCCAGGCGATGTGCTTGATATTTACGATTACTCCTCTCCCGATTTGTACAAAAGCACCACTATTCAACTCTTGGTTAAAATTCTTTAGACTAATATCTGTCCACTTTGAAGTATCTTCAAAGTATACTCTTACACCATCGTCCTCTGCCTGAACATATGTTATCTTATTCAATGGTACAAAATAAGACTTGTCTTTTGTCTTTATGGTAATCTCCTCTTTTACTCCTTCTACTTTAGGCTTTTTCAAAAGGGCTTTCGTTTTGAGCTCTAGTTGTTCATTGACTTTTTGTAGTTCATTGTTTTGAAAGATGAGTTCTTCGTTTTTGACTTTGGACTCCTTGAGTTTTCTGAAGATAAACAGGATGGCAAAAAAGCTTGCTGTCAAGGCTGATAGCAGAGAAAAAATACTTAGCTTCTGATTTTTTAATTTCAGGGTTTGATTTTGAGACGTTATTTTAATCGAATTCAGTGAATCTGCCACTATTTTATTTTCATATTTATATAGTAATTTATCTATTTTTTCTAGCCTTTCCTCACCATAAAGACTATCGTAATTAATCAAGTGTTGATAAAATGATTTGCTATAATTTGGGTTCTTAAGAGCAATTTTATTTAAGTAATAATACCGTTCATGTTCCAGAATAGCGTTTTTTTGTGGAGGATTGCTCCGGTTATATGCGTTAACTTCCTCAAGAAATATATCTGCTTGCTTATATTTATCTAATAAGTAATATGTTTTTCCTAATTCTTCTTTACAAAGATTTATTTTCTTTATTAGTCCTGATTTTTTAGCATGGCCGAGTGCTGTTTCAAAGTAGTCCAAGGCTGCTTCATAATTATTTGAATCTCTTTCCATAAAACCAAATATGATGTATGGAGAAACCAACTGACTAGGTAGCTTAGTTGAATTAATAATATAGTTTAAGTAAACTTTAGAGCTATCGATAGCGCCTATCTCTTTATATATTGTAGCTAAATTATTAGCTAGTGACATCTTACCCCTATGCTTAGGAGGGCATGCTTCAAAAGCTTTCTTAAAATATATGGTACTTTTTTCTGGGTCTTTAGTTTGTGAAAAGAATATTCTCCCTAATGAATTATTGATTGCTACTCTAAACAATGGATTGTTCAGACCATAGTAATCAATTAAGCTATCCGCCTTATTATAATTTTCTATCGCCTCTTCATATTTATCAAATTTAGTCAGGTATAAACCTCTATTGATAAGTAAATTTATGTTCTCTTCAAAACAAAAAAGACTATCCTTATTACAAGGATAAGTCAAAGCCTGATTTACGGCTTTTATTGCTTTTGCGATTTGCTTATTGTTAAAATGATTTGAGGCTTTTAACCTAAGTGTATACTTTTTTAAAGTTGCATTATCGGTCTTCTCAGCAATAGTAAAAGCATCGTCCAGCTTTTGAAAAGCCATTTCAATATTGCCTGTATCCGTATTTATTCTACTATCTATTGCCTGAAGGTATACTTGCGCCGTTAGACATTCTATTGGCACAGTATCTTTGTAAAAAAGAAATTTTTCAATATTAGCCTCTGTTTTTGCCCTAGGATAATTATGCAATGCATCTTTTACATTTTTAGCTAATGTGTCACAATTGATTTCTTGAGCATATATGAAAGAGCAAAATGATAGTATAGACAGGATTAAAATTATTCTCATGTTTGTTTATTTTCGGCGGGAAGCAAAAAAACAATTTTTTATGAATTGGACATAATTTATCGCGTCATTTTTAAAAATGAAAATAATCTATTTTTTTGGACAAGCGATAGGAGTCAGTCCCAAATGTAGCGTAGCGAAATGCAGGGAAGTCCATGCCTAGGGTGGCGGGCGGGCCTGGACCGAAACGAACGTGGAGTGACGCATAGCGCGGTGCCGACGCTTTTCAGTCGGCATGGCCCCAAATAATACTTAGAACTATTACTTATATCTTAGGCATCACTGCTCCTTCCAAAGGCGCTCCTTATATCCAGTTTTGCAAAATCTATACATAAAAAGAGTTCAATTACTTCTTTTTAAAACAATTTGTTTTATATTTGTGGGGAGATGATTTACTCGTACAAGGCAAGTATATTTTTAACAAAAAAAAATATCAACTAGAATGAAATATAAAGAGCTTACACATGCTGTCATTGGATGTGCAATGAAGGTTCATTCGGCCTTAGGCAACGGATTTCAGGAAGTTATCTATCAAAGAGCTATGGCTATAGAAATGGGAAATAAAGGACTCTCTTTTGCACGTGAGATGGAAATGGATATTTACTACAGTGATATTCAGATTGGCACAAGAAGAGTTGATTTCTTTGTAGAAAATGCTATCATGGTCGAACTGAAAGCAATAGCCCAACTAAAGGAAGTTCATTTATCTCAAGCGATAAATTATTGCGAAGCCTACGAATTACCCGTAGGTATCCTAATCAATTTTGGAGCTAAAAGTCTAGAATTTAAAAGAGTATATAACACCAAACATCCAGAAAATATTCAATACAAAAATATGTCTGCTGCGTCCTAAGTAGACTTTTTGTAATCCTACTAATCTTGGTTCTGACAGTAGAAGCTGTGCTCGCTCTTTGTCTGAACTAAGATTCACAGGATGGAAGGATGATAGGATAGCTCACTAAAAGCGTGAGTTGGAACACAAGAGAAATGTAATCCTGCAATCTTGTAATCCTACTAATCTTGGTTCTGACAGTAGAAGCTATTTGTAATCTTTGTCTGAACTAAGATGCGCAGGATGGAAGGATTATAGGGTAGCTCGCAAAAGCGTGAGTTGGAACACAAGAGAAATGTAATCCTACTAATCCTAGTTCAGACAGAGAGACGTACATGAAAAGATATTAAGAGAAATTGAAGTCGCAGCAGCGGCTTCGATTCTCTTGCCAAAAATGTCCATCGGGCATTTTTATTACACAACACTCACTCATGTACATAAACACTCACTCCTATTACTCCCTAAAATACGGAACGCGTGCTCCCAAGCAATTGGTCGCAGATGCGAAGGCCATGGGTGTGCAAACCCTCGCGCTCACCGACATTAACAATACCTCTGCGGGATATACCTTTTACAAGGAGGCAAAAGCTGCGGGCATCCACCCTGTTCTTGGTGTCGAATATCGTAATGAAGACGAGCGGCTATTCGTCGGTATCGCACGTAACAATGAAGGCTATCGACAGCTGTGCAAACTGCTTACCGATTATTCGATGCGCAAGCAGGCGCTGCCGCATCGCGCGCCGGACTTACCAGATTGTTTTTTTGTGTATCGACTGGGGCGACATCCGGAGGCGCTGCGCGAGAACGAATACATCGGCGTCATGATGCACGAAGTCAATACACTATATCAGTCTCCCCTGCTGGAGCATCCCGAAAAATTGCTGGCGCTCTGCCCTGTCACCTTCAAAGATCGGGACGGATATCTCGCGCATAAGCTGCTGCGCGCTATCGACAAGAACGTACTCATCACGCTGCTAGAACCAAAAAGTGTAGCGCATATATCCGAAATGTTTTACCCAGCGGAATACGTACAATCACAATTTGCAACCTTCCCTTTTCTGCTGGACAATACCCTGAATATGTTGTCGCAATGCGAAATCGAATTTACCCCTACACACCATAACAATCGGCGTGCCTTCACCGGAAGTAAAAAAGAAGATCTAGCGCTGCTCAAAAAATTGGCGTATAACGGCCTGTACAAACGCTATGACAGTGACAACGAGGAGGCAAAAAGAAGAGTCCAAAAAGAACTTGCCGTAATAGACAAAATGGATTTTGCCTCCTACTTTCTGATAACCTGGGATATCATCCGTTATGCGCAGTCTATGGGTTTTTACCATGTTGGTCGCGGAAGTGGCGCCAATTCTATTGTAGCGTTTTGCCTCTATATCACTGACGTTGACCCCATTGAACTCAATCTATTCTTTGAGCGCTTTATCAATCCCTATCGGAGTTCGCCGCCAGATTTTGATATTGATTTTTCTTGGGACGAACGCGACGACATCACAGACTATATCTTCAAGCGATACGGTTATGAGTACACGGCCCTGCTCGCTACCTACAATACTTTCAAGGGGAAGTCCGTCATTCGAGAATTGGGCAAAGTCTTCGGGCTGCCCAAAGATGAAATAGATAGGATCATACTCCACCCGCTCGACACGCATACGCATCACGAAGCGGCGGCACATATTTTTAAGTATGCAGATCACATCGTCGGGCTGCCCAACTACCTATCGATACATGCGGGTGGAATATTGATTACCGAAAAACCCATCAACTACTTTACCGCGCTCAAGTTGATGCCCAAGGGATTTCCCATCACGCACTTTGATATGTATGGCGCAGAAGATTTGGAGCTCCACAAGTTTGACATTCTCTCTCAACGCGGTCTCGGACATATCAAAGATGCCGTCAAACTCGTGCAACGCAATCAGGGAAAAAGTGTCAACATCCGCGATGTAGAATCCATCAAGGAAGACAGTAAGGTAAAAGAGCA
The DNA here is from genome assembly GCA_937923345.1 of uncultured Saprospiraceae bacterium. GTDB lineage: Bacteria > Bacteroidota > Bacteroidia > Chitinophagales > Saprospiraceae > JALZVN01. Next base: position 150 of record CAKZVJ010000023.1, on the reverse strand, counting down.
ATTGCGCTCTGGAAAGTGCATGGGTTGTTTTTACATCGAGTCGCCTGCCATGCGCGGCTTGCTATCCAAACTCACTTGCAAGGACTATGTACATCTCGTGGCTGCGAGTTCTATCATTCGTCCTGGAGTCGCCAAGTCAGGAATGATGCG
>CAKZVJ010000022.1 GCA_937923345.1 uncultured Saprospiraceae bacterium | reverse complement strand
AATAATTATATTTACTTGATTGAGAATGCAATCATGAGTCCACTCCAGAAAGTAGCGGATTGCAAGAAATGAACTATTTTAGATGAGAATTTTTATTCTCGAAATTCAGTGATGCCTGTGCGACAACATGATGGCGTGCCTGTGCGACAACATGATGGCGTGCCTGTGCGACAACATGATGGCGTGCCAGAACATCAGTTGACTTAGAAAATGGAAAATATCGCCAAAAGAGTCATTTGTGGTTTCGTTACTTTTCCGAGCGGACTCGATCATCAAATTATAATTTCTTAGTGATAATGGCATAGGTTTATAATGAATATCTAGAAAATTTATTATTTTGCTTCAACTAGCCAGCAATAATAATGTTATTAAGTTCTTTTTTTAAAGCTCTATTTAGTTTCTCCATTTTAGTTCTGATCTGTTCATCTCTGAAGGCGCAAAGTCATTTAGACTATACGGAAGCTGAAGATTTATATCTCGCAAAATCATTTGATGAATGTAAAACAAAACTCAATGGGATTCTTGAAGACCATACATCTTACCATGACTCCACATTAGCAGCGACCTATAAACTACTAGGAGATTTATTCTTGAAAAAATATGAGATTAAAAATACCATTGAACAGTATGAAATCGCTGATACCTTATATTTGTCTTTGGGAGACAGACATGCACCTAAGCGTTTGAATGTAATCAATAAAATTGGGATTTGCTACGCACAGCAAGATAACCTGATTATGACTTCAAAGTACTTTCAAGCAGCCTACGATCTGGCTACTACACTATATGAGCCATTGGATCTTAATATGGCCAAGGCAATCAATAACTTAGCTACGGTTTATTTATACATTGGAGATTTTGATCAAAGTTTAAAATACTTTAAAAAGTCTGCGTCCATAAAGGAGAAGTTTGCCGCAGAAGACCCTATTCCATTAGCGAAAACGTATGAAAATATTGCTTCGATTTATGGACAAATCAATAAAATGGGTGAAGCTGAAATTTTCTTGAATAAGGCTGGGCAACTTTACAAGATTAAACCTAAACTAAGTGAAAAAGACTTATTAGCTTTTCACATCAATCTAGCTGGATTTTATTTGGAAAATGAAAGAGTAGATGAGGCTATAGCGCAACTAAAAATGGCTGAAGGCCTCCCTGATGAATACAAATCTGACAAACTTAATGTACTCTTAGTAAATAAAAATTTCGGTGTTGCTTATTTGGAGCAAAAAGAATATAGTAAAGCACTAGAGTATTTTAATAAAGCAAAAGAGCAAATTAATCAATTTGAGGTAGGACAAAAAGATCTAGCAATCATATATACACATATAGCTAAAATTCATGCTGCTCAGAATCAGATATCAAAAGCACTCTCAAGTATGCAGGTTGGAAGAGTTTCAATGAATTCTCTATATGATAAAACACATAAAAATTATTTGACTTTACTTCATGACCAAGTATTTATCCATTTGGAAATGGGTGAATTAGTAAGAGCAAAATCTTTAATTGATGAATATGATGATAATTTGAATAAGAGAAATCAATTGGTAGAAAATGATTTAATGTTTTCAAATTTGAAAATCGGATCTCTTTCGATGTATCTAAATTATTATGCAAAACTTTATGAATTCGATAAGCAAGAACTGTATTTGGATAAGGGGATTTCGGTAGCTGAAAATATATTTGACTATCAAGACAAAATTCTATCTTCCATCCCTGAAAAAGAGAGTAAGTTGTCTTTCTTCAAAAAAGCATATGAAAATTTTTCTACTAGTATATATTTGTATCTTGAAAAGTACGAACTATCAAATGACCCTATCTTTTTGAATCAAGCATTCCAATTATCAGAGAAGGCAAAGTTTTATAGTCTTAAAGCAGTTAGAGGATTAAGATTTCCTCAACTGGCAAAAGAGGATATCCCAAAGGAATTGATTGAAAAGGAAAAACAATCCAATATTGAATTGGGACAGGTCATCTCAAAATATGAAAACCTTGCGGATAAAGAAAGTGACCCAGGTCAAATACTCTCTTTAATTTCCTCCATTGATAGTATAAGACAAGTTCGAAACATATTGATTGCGGAGATGAAATCAAAATCTCCTCTGCTAACCAAATATTTAGATGTCAACCCAATATTAGATGTTCAAGCTGTTAAAAATTATTTGGTTAAGAAGAACAGAACTTATGTTTCTTATTTCATCAGTGGAAATGAAATGTTTGAGGAGAACTTGGTATTCGTAATAAATAAGGAAGGTCTTAGTTATCTACGCTTTTCCTTTAAGCAAGACTATTTAGACAAGCTTATCAAAGAACTTGTATCAGCGTTAAAGTTGGATTTTAATCAAAGCATAGACGAAGATGAATTTACAGAGTATGAAAGGCCAGCTAAGGATATCTATGATTTATTAATTGCTAAGTTGCCAATTAAAGTAGGGGAGAGCTTAATTCTAAATTTGCATAATAATCTTCATGCTATACCATTTGAAGCATTAATAGAAAAATCAAACGGGGATTATTTAATTGAGAATTCTAATATTAGCTATGTATCTTCTCTCAATACACTTATAGAAAATACGGACTTCTCCTACGATAAGAACCTTTTATCTAGTAGTCCATTATTTGAATCTGGCAATAGCCTAGACCTTGCCCCACTTGATTATAATACTTTGGAGGTTGAAGAAATAAGAAATTTAGTAGGATATAATGACTTTGTTAATGTAAATAACAAGCAAGAGTTTATCGATGAAATTAAGCAAGCAAATTATAACATTATTCACTTAGCAACTCATGCTGCAGCAAATAAAAAACGTGGTTACAAATCATATTTAGCATTTGGGAGTGATTCTACTCAATTATTATATTCTCGCGAAATCTACGGGTTGCCTATTCAAACGAATCTGCTAGTGCTCAGTGCATGTGAGTCGGGTGATGGAGAGATTATAGAAAGTCAAGGCGTGTTAGGCCTTTCGGCAGCTTTTGCAGCTACAAACACTAAAAGTATGTTGGCTTCCTTATGGAATGTAAATGACTCATCAACTAGGAAATTAATGACATCCTATTATGAGCACATAAACGCTGGAATAGAAAAAGATGAAGCTTTAAGAAAAGCAAAATTAGAATATTTATCTTCAGTGAAAAAGTCTAAACAACATCCATATTTCTGGGCTAGCTTTATACAAATAGGAGCTATAGATCCGCTAGAGTTCAATAAATCCTCTGCAAGCATGTCCACTATTGTCGTGCTAATATTATTAGGATTATTTTTGTTTTTTATAATGGCATATATTTTTGGATCCCATAAAAAAAGAGCTGCTTCAAATCAATGAAACAGCTCTTCAGAATAAGCTATTGGTAATATAATATGCTTAATTCTTTTCTACTACAAATTTCGTAATGCTTGTATTGGTACCATCTTGAATCCTTAAGAAGTATATACCATTATTGAAGTTAGTTGTATTGATTGATTCTTGGACGTTGCCTGTTATTTTTTGAGATACAATCAATTGTCCTTGGAGGTTATATACTTCCATGTTCCCGTTAGTATTAAATAAACTATTTGTTTTTATAGTTAACAACTCTCTTACCGGGTTCGGGAATACTTTGATATCAAGTTGAGCGAGGTCATTTGCACTTACTCCTATATCAACAAAATTAATATTGAATCTGTGTGTCCCAGTCCATCCGCCATCACCGTCGACGACAGTAAACAAAAAGTTATCATTCTCTCCTACATCATCTCCAGTGCTAAATGTTATATTGCCGTTATTTAAGTCAAATTGATTAAATATATCTCCAATCTCCAATGGTACGTTTTCTCTGAGTAATTGTCCAAACTGAGGAAGAGTAACTACTGTATACACTAACTCCCAGTCAGCATTATTATCATCCTCTACCCTTAGCAGATTATTGTCAATAGTTTTTTCAAAATTCGCTGATATACTAAGGGCATCATTTTTGACAAGGATTGGTGCACTTAATGCTACGCTCGAGCAGAACTCTAATGCCCAAGATTCAATTCTTCCACCAGACTGTGCAATACGGTCATTGATAATAAACTCCCATATACCTTCTGTAGATTCGCCTGCAAGATCGTCAAGATTTCCTTCTGGGATAAAGACATTTCTAGGTGGGCATGAAAATGGAAATGGAGATTGTTGATCAAAGCCCATTTCAAAAGAGTTAGATTGAAAAGAACATTTGTTACTTACCAAATTGACTCGAGTTCCTGCTGGAGAAACAATAGCAAAGCTTAAATCTCCCAAGTCGCTGTGATTTCCTACTAAATTTGTAATATTAACATCACTGATAGTACCTTGAGAAGTAACGTTTATTTTAGATACAATATCACCAGAGAAGTTAGTAGAGATATTAATAGGTAAATCTTCAGCTTCTATTTCTGTACAATTAAATGATGCAGTATGGAATGCTGCTGGAGCTGAAGGTTCTCCCGCTCCACAAACACCAAAAGGTGTGACTCTCCAGTAAAACAATGTTGTTGTTTCTAATATCTGAGAAAGAGTAAAAGTAGGTTCTGTTAAATTCTCTCCAGATGTAACTATTGTTTCAGGTGCAAAAGTAGGGCTAGTAGCCAATTCAAAATTGTAAGAAACTGCAGTTGAGTTTGCAGACCAAGCAAAGCTTGGTGTGACTATACCTGACTCACCATCCGATGGCCCATCAAGAGATAAAGAAGAAAAGTCATTTGACAATACATCAAAAGTAACTGTTCTGAAAGTGGTATCTGCATTAGCAGAGACTGCTCTTAGTGTAAGCGAAACAGATTGATTGCTTCCAGGCTCATCAATTGATAGATCAATTGTAGTAGCTTCTCCTGGAGTAAGAGAATTCGATACAATATTGGCACTGCTGATAAAATCAGGAAGCTCTCCCTCGATGCTTAATTCCACTAGATCTTCATAGCCTAATACTGATCCTGTCTTTACATCCAATGAGATGTTTGCAGGAGCACAAATTTCTTGGAACTCAGGGTTAAGACCTACGGTGTAGTTAGGTTCAGCAGCTTCAAGTATTTCAATACGACTGTTAGAAATATCGAAAAAGATACTTTCTGCCGCCTTAATTTTTATTCTATTATTTGCAGATACATTATCAGGAATATTTACGAAATGGCTTCCATCATTAATGACGCCTCTTGCTAGTGTATCTGTAAATGTTTGTGCATTGTCATATGAAAGTAAGATGTCTACCGTCTTGCAATTGACAGGGGCATTGAATGAGTTAGCTGGATCCCAAGTTATTTCTTCAAAAGCACCCGCTGTCAAGAAGTCAGAAAGACCAGAAGGAAAGGTAACAGCAAATGGACCAGATTCGCCATCTGCCTTAAAAGCAATTTCTTCCCATACTACGCCTGATCCATTCGGAACATTGTCTCTAACGGTTACGAAGAAAGAAAGATCTCTATCGTAAGTAGGCATTACTTCTGTGTTGTTAAAGCTATTTGCTAGGACAGAATTTAAAGTAGGAAATGTTCTAGTTGGGTTTGAGGTTGGCCTCCTTGATCTGAATATCGGCGCATCTCCAGTAGGTTGGCCGATAGAAGAAGGTACTGTAGATAAATCATGTTGTTCCCAGCAATATGTAATTGGGTCACCGTCTATATCAGATCCCACTGCCGTAAGCTCAAATGGGGTTCTAGAAGGAATAGTAAAGCCTCCTTCAATTGGAATGGATACTTCTGGTGCATTATTTCCATTTGGAGTGAACGTTCCACAATTTGGATTTACATCTCTACTAAAAGTGTAGAAAGTTTGTAGTGAACCGATATTGTAGTAGTCGTCTGTTGTAGTGGTAATGTTTTGATCACCACAAGTACCAGAATAGGACATAATAGTAGTACCTGCTCCAGGCTCATATGCATTGGCTCCTGATCTTTGCTCCGCACTCGCAGGGCAATTATCCCAACTATGTCCACAAGCAAATTGGTGTCCAATCTCGTGAGCCATTACTCTCACTGCAGTTGCTTCAATATTATTTCCAACACAAGTTACCCCTCTCATTTTTCCATTTGTACAAGCACGCCCATTTACTACTCCTCCTACATCAACACATGGATTGGTGAAAACGTGACCTACGTCGTAAGTATCTGTAAATACTCCGGCTCCGATGAAAGCTGCTTGATTTTGTCCGAGTAGACCTGTACCAACATTCGCATTCATATATGGATCAGTATCCGGGTCTAAAAAGATAAGGTTATCATTCAGCTCTATTAGTTGCATTCTTACAGCAACTTCTAGCTGAAAAATTTGATTAACTCTATTAAGTGCCACCGCAAAAGTAGCGTTTACCAATTCTTTTGTCCCACCTCTAGCTCGGCCATATTCTCCAGTACACGCTAGCGCAAAATCATACACAATTACTTCAACAGGTGCTTGCGCACTTCTAAGATTTGTTTTTGATTGCTGTGTTAATTTTTCTATGGACTCTGTCTCAGCCAAAAACTCAGAAGTTACTCCACATCCCATTGCAGGAATTAAATCAGACGCTATTGGACTCAAATCGTTAAGATTGTATATCATCACAAAATCTCCTTTTCCTTCGGTGTATGGGTCCATATACATTTTTCCATTTGGGGTATGAATGGAACCATGAAATCCTAAAGGAGTATGGTCAAAACGAATACTGTTCAACGGGTTGTCTATACTTACTCCACTGTATGTTTTTATACTAGGATACTTAGCAGCTAAGCCAGGTGCAAATACTGGAGATTCGTATACTGAGAAATTTTCAATTGTTCCATCTGCTAATGGAAAGGCAACTATTAAGCTCTGTCCGTTTCTATTAAGCTCGTGAGGTGCATTTTGCAAAGTCTTCTTTAGACTTTCAAAATCTAACTTAAAGTACCGCTCTCCATTTGGTTGCTGGAGTTCTTTGTACGTTTTTTGTGTACTTATAGAGGCTTCTTGCGTCTCTTGCCAAAAATTATTCTGTTGTGCAAAAGCCAGCTGGCTAAAAGCAAAAAAACAGGAAAAAAGGAGTAGATTGATTCTCATATGAATTAATTTTTTATTTTAAAACAAATATAATTAATATCAGTTTTAGAGTATATCATATAACTGACTTATATCCAAAATTTTGGTATTATCCGTCAAAATGTCGCTTTGATTTGCATATTCCCAAAGTGTACGACGTCTAATTGACCCGTTTTGCGCCCATTATAGTTTATTAACAGCTGTAAATTCCTAGAAATTTGTTGATTTGCTGAAATTTGCCACTCAAAATTCACCCCCTTTTGTAAGCCATCTAACATTATAAATGACGCTGGGTCATTAATTGGGCCTTCAAATTCCACATTGGAGTAGGTAAGATTGAGATCTATAGATCGATTGGATGTGTTTTGATACCCTAGAGCAACACTAACTTCGTTTTTAATGAGATTTTGGAGTGCTCCTATTTGATTATTTTGACGCTCCCAAGCATATTGAGTTCGTGCATTGAATCGCTTTGAAATAAGAAATTGCAAAGCAGGAGTAAGTCTCAAAAAATCAATCTCATAATTACGGCCTTCAAAAATACTTGCATTATTTAAATTTGTCCCTGATACAATATCAAAAATATGACTGAGCCAGGGCTTTATTTTGATTTGGTAATGACCATAATCTTCAGTCTGTTCATTTCTCACTGTGCCAACATCTAAAGCTTGAGCTGAAAAAATATTTGACCTTCCTATGTATATATCAAACTTGGGATTACCTCTATTAAAGTATAAATTATTCCTTATCAAAGTTTGTGCGCTGACGATGTTCTGATTGTCAAAGGAGGTGTTAAATGGATTCCAGAATTGAAACCCTTCCTGCGTAAGATTCTTTCTACTAATTTGAATATTCGTAGCTGTTGAAAATCTACTAAAGAATTTCTTTGTACCTTTTTTGTCAAACCAGATGGGCTTTAAGCTCAATTGCAGATTCTCATTAAATAGCACATTTTGCGTTTTTAGAAACTCAAAGGTAGGGCGCTCTACACGTATGAATATTGCCTGATCAATATTTGGAGCAATTTCAAATTCTTCAATTTGTTGAACACCATCTTCATTATAGTCAATCCATTGAAAAATACCCTTGCCCGGCTCTACCTCGATATATATAAAGCTACGCCTATTTTCTTGGCCACTACCCAGCTCATACGCAGAAGTAGAACTTACTATTCCCTCGAAGGCTTGAAAAGAGTAACTAAGCTTTCCCAAAAAAGTCTGCAAGTCTACCTCATTTGATAGTTCACTATTGTTGACTCTAAGGTTTCTAGTGGTAAAATTCCAGTTCAATGATTGAGTAGAGGTTCCTCTCCAGTGTCCTTGTATATTGAGCTCATCTGCCGTTGTCGCCAATTCAAATTCTTTACCATTCGGGGCTAAATCTACCCGTCTTGCGATCGCTACTTTGGTATACAGATTATTTGAAGAACTGTTTTCTAGATAGGCCTCGTACCTGCTAAAGTTCAAACTTTCAAAAGATAAGGTATCAGGAATGATTATGCGTCTTTCATTTTGTTCAATAAGGGATCTCAATCCCACTTTTATATCCGATTTACCTAACTTCTGATAAGCATCAAAGTTGGGTCTCCAAAATGTAGTCTTTTCAAGCGAAGTGCTAGTAGTTAGGTATGATGGTTGGGCGGTGAGTGTAAATCCTTTGCGACTAAAAAATATGTTTGCGGATTGTTTAAAACCTTGTACACCTGTCGCATTATTTAAGAAAGCAGAATTGAAACTCACACTAAACAGATCCTTTTTTTCAGCTTGAAAATAAGCATTTGCAAAGTGTTGTTGCGCCAATTCAGCACCCGGCTGTAGATTCCAATCTCGATTAAACTCTGCATTTCTAAAAGGGTTGATGGTCCTGAAGTTGCGGTGGATAAACTCATAGTTGACACCAGCGCTAGTACTCAAACCCAGTTTAGGCAACGTATCTCTATAGGTCAATTCAGAATACGTTGCAAAGCCTCCATTGTCATTATTGCCTATTTCAGAAAATCGATTTAAATCTTGATTACTGCCAGATATTTCAGTAGCTACATTCCATTTTTTATTGACTTGATGACTTGCACCAACGGTTAGCATACTGGTTCGTTCTGGTGCGCTGAGTCTGATGATAGGGTCAAAATCTCCTTGCGGAATTCCGCCGATAGGAGCAACCCATTGATAGATGGTCCCATTATTTGCTCCAGGACTGAGCACATAATGTCCATTTAGATTTCCAACAAATAAAAATTGTGCAGTGACCAATTCTACTTCTGGATTGGTTGAAAATACCAACACACTATCAAAAGCAATACCATTGACTAAAGTATCAATCAAGGCATAAGTCACTGGAGTTAGATCAGTTTCTTCTAATAGCTGTATGCTTGATCCAAATGCATTATCCAAATTATCCCCAAAGAGAGATAGTTGTGTTTTTTGATTGGCGTTGACTGGACTCACACCACCCGTGTTCCTACTATCTTGTTCGCTATAGAGTCGCGCATAGATTTTGGTGTTTTCTTTTTCATAAGTTCCTTGGAGTTGGATACCACTACGTTGATAGTTTTGATTATTGTATTCAAAATCTACCACGATACGCACATCTTTGGTGATGAGCAAATTAGGAGTGAACGTTATCTCAGCAGTATTGTAATCTATTACATAATCTTCTTCTATACCTCTCGTCAATAACATACCATCCAGATAAACCCGTTCTGTAGCAGCGATCACTATGATGAAGTTTTCACCGTTTGCCCCTGTCAAGCGATAAGGCCCCTGATTGCCTTCCTGCACAACTATGGTGTTTCTGTTGTACTGACCACGTGATATCGCTGCTGCAAACGAACTGGTCAAGTATCCTCCATTATCCAACTCAAACTTGTCATCATATAGGAGTCCTTGCCATTTTTTAAAGTAGTTAAGAAATCGCGTATCGTAGGATTGTATTTCGTAATCACCGACCAGCAGTTTATGATTGTCTTTGCTCAACTGTATAAATACTTTGTCAAACTCTCGGAGTTGCTGCGTATTTCCCTCAGGCTGAAGCGGAATGTTTTGATCTGATATCGCGGCAAGTATGTCTATCTCATTTCCAATCTTACCACTAAGTTGCAAGTCAAGGTCGGAGCTGAGTACCAAGTCTTGTCGATTGCCGAGACTAAAGCCTCTAGCAAAACTGCCAGAGTAGTTTATATCACCAGTAGACCTATTCCCAAAACTTCTTTGGGCTTCCAGTTCACTGGGTTTTATATATTGTCTTGGCGTCCTGGCGATCAAGTTGGAGTCTAGCAGCTGCTGATCTTCAAAAAGCGGAGCGGTGATTACTCGATAAGAAATAAGTAGGCTGTCCCCAAACTGTACTGAAGGATCAAAAAATATAGAGTCTCCCTCCAAGGTATATTGTACAGTCGATGTAGACTGCCCATTTTGAACACTGGATATTTTCAACGAATTAGGGACAAGAATGGCATCGAGCTGAACGCTGCGATCGGCATTGACCACCAGTAGGGTATCCTTATTGGGAGTATAGTCTTGCGCGTACAGAAGCGAAAGGGGAGCAGAGATGCCTACCAAGCATAAAATGGACCATCTAATATAAGTAGAGACTATTTCCAAAGACCTATCATTTCTAGCGCAAATTCCAGCGATCTAGATAATATAACGCGGAGAATCACATGTTTACTATGAAAGTCCCATCCTTTTGTCGATTAATCTTCCTTTTTAGCTTGTCAAACCAAATTTAGCACCTTGCTTAGATATATAAATTTGCGTTTTTCAAGCAAAAAATCGTATATTTGCAGTCCATTTGCGAAAAGTGCCAAAAAGTGGCTTCAACAAACGTGTTGACATTTTACTTTTTCGCCAGCGAATTTGTCCAAATGTTGAAACATCCACAAAATACAAAATCCTTGTAAATTTGTGATTTACATAGGATTATGTAAAATATAGCGCATTTTTTTCGTGTTCTTTAGGAGCACTGTTTTTAATAGAAAGGGCGCATAGTATTTTTGACAATTAAAAAATTAAATAGGATAATGAGGAACAAGAATTTCAAGTACGCTAAAGGAGTTTATTACTTTGTCGTCAGAAACGGACAGCAAAACATTACTATAAAAAGAGTAAAAAAGAACGAAGCAGTGATGGCGTTCAGTGGGTATAAGCAAAATGGCAAAGATGTCACTTGGTTAGGATGCTGGGACGGCAAAAAATGGCAAGAATCAAGCGCCCCATCAAGCGCTGAAGCATAACTTAATACATTACAAACAGAACAATTTATGATTATAATTGAAGTAAAAGAAGGCGAATCTATCGACAGAGCTCTTAAGAGATATAAGAGAAAGCATCAAAACATTGGTATCAACAAGCAATTACGTTCTCGTAAGCAGTTTACCAAGCCATCTGTAGATAGAAGGTTCGAAGTACTTAAGGCTAAGTACAAGCTCAAGAAGTTCGGATCATAGTCGATTACTCCTTTATTATTTAAAGATATAGCAACCCTTTGTTATCGTGGTAGATGCCGCCATAGCAAAGGGTTTTTGTAATTTAGGCCTGTCCTAATTTAGCAGCGCCTCCCAGTACGGCAGCGTATTCCCTTTGATTATTTGTAGGGCGTGCCTCTTCATTCCACCGAAAAAGGTGTCATTCAGAGTCAGGCTCTCCGCTATATACAGCACCCTACAGTCATCTGTTCTATAGTCGCCTGTTGTCTCTACCGAGCCTTCCAGATCTCCTTAGACCAGTATGCCTCTAGTGCACTGCATGCCGCTGCGATCCTTCACGCAAAAAATTTAAAGTATGCCTTGATCAAATCCATCAGAGTAATTAGGGGTGTTCAGAAGTAAGTGAATACCCCCCAGAGTGCTTATTCCGATTTTCTTCGGAAGGGTGGTATTATTGTAGCTCTGGGTGGCAACCCAGGGTATTAGCATACCAAGAACCAATTTGGCGTGATTTTCTTTTAAAAATCATGACAAATTGAATAAAAGAATCAACCCGTCCTAAAGAAAAAATATTAAAAATGGTGTAACCATTTAGAGATTTTTGGGTGTAGAAGGTTTAACCTCAACAAATTAAAATAGGGATGTTCAGAAGTAAGAGAAGAACCCCGGCAGAGCTTGCCCCGATTTTTTTCGGGGGGTGATAATACTATAGCCCAGGGTGGCAACCCAGGGAAAACGCATCAATTTTGGAGTATTTTCTCTAAGTACTTATTGTCCATAGCGCATTTTCTTGATCGGCGCCTTATGCTAGTTTTAGGATCTTCAAAAGATTTTAATCTATTCAATGCCATTTTTCGAATGA
>CAKZVJ010000021.1 GCA_937923345.1 uncultured Saprospiraceae bacterium | reverse complement strand
TTTTAGTTGTATTCTCATCATGGCATCCTAGTTTTAGTACTATATTGTTCAGATTCTTATTTTCCTTGCAAAACGCTTCTAATTGGTTCATTACCAAGGAAGCAAACTTTTGTAACGATAGCTCTCTATCAAATTCGGTTTTCATGATCTTCGCATATTTGACATGTAAAGGTCTATATATAGCAGTGTGAAATAACAAGAACAATGTGTAAAGGATAAGAACTTTATTTGAATCATTGCCTGTATATTTACTTAGAACTTTATCCAATCCAAACCTACTTTTCCAAGTTTTAAATAACAATTCAATTTGCCATCTTAGAGTATAAAGCTTGAAAATTTGGTCTATATCTATTTTTTCTTCTTCTATATTAGTAACCATAACGGACCAATGTATAAGCTCTTTTTTTGAATCACTCATTTGTTGCTTCTTATCATATTTTTTATGATATTTTTTCAACCTTCTTGTAACCTGATCTTCATTTAATCTTACAGCAATTACAGTTGCTGTTAGCTTTTCTGTCTTACCAATTGACAAGACTTTAATAAATTTAGTTTGACCACTTCTGAATGATTTTTTAAGCTCTTTAGATAAGTTGAACTCTTGTTCAGTTTCAGGTAAGAAATATTTAGTACTATCCTTAAGTCTGCTAATAAACCAGGCTTTCTTTTTTGCAATCATTTTTAATATCCTATTAGATAGGTATCCGAGGTCTCTCAACACTAAATCATCTGGCCTTAAGTAATCCAAAATATTTGAACTTTGACTATTGTCATTTACTTTTACATCAGTTACCTTATAGCCTATAGTATTCATATTCAATAAGTCATAACAAAAATGAGTCTTAAACATAGCTACATCTGAATTATTATTCCCTGCACCCGAAAATGCTTTCAACATACTCTTACATAATTTCCAACTTGTACTATCTTCAATCAAAATTCGCGTAAAATCACTTTTAAATCCACTTGTAACAAAAGCATTTTTCAACTGCATTTTTATAGCTTTATTTAGTAGCTCTTGGACAAAAATTAGGCACTTATCATTACACTTTTTGCATAACCCCTGAAATGACACATATTGATCTTCAAGAAGGCTCAATTGACACGCCCATTGTCTAAATGAAAAGTTCGGTTTCATGAAAACAATAAAGAATGATTCTAAGAACTTTAAGGAAGTTATCTTCTTAGGTCTTCTCTGTACAAACTTGCTAGATTTTGCAGTATGATCTATGTTTAATTTGGATAGAAATTTTTTAAATTGCGCAGACATATGTGGTTGTTTATCTTTTGTGATTTTCTTTATGAAATTTTGCAACACAAAAGTAAGCAGCCATTTTTATTTATATTCTATTTCATATAGCGATTTTTCCGCATACGTTAAGTTGACGCCTATGGGTACCAACTCTACCAAAACAGAAGAAATCCCTAAAAACATTAACCAGCTCAAAATGGAAGTATACCAAAAACCTAGTTTGGTATAAAAACCTCCTTACTTGGTATGAACTCATCAATTTGCACCTCTAAAAACCCCTATGTTGCAAGTATTCAATCACTAAACATATTCTTATTGAAAAGATTCTTACTACAATTATTTTTCACTTATTAAAAAAAATCACCATGACTAGTAAGTATTTAATGTTTATCGCAACCCTACTGGTACTTTCATCTTGCAATTATGAAGAAGACTATTTTGATGAAGCAGATGGATTTATAGAACAGGATGGAAATGCTCCAAGTGACAACGGCAGCAATTTTGACGAAGAGGCTACCCTCACCACCTACAGAGTAAGTGGTGACGAAATTATCAAGATCAGAGATCATGCAGTAAGTAGCAATCTATTGGGCTATCAGCAAGATGAGGCAAAGCACTTAGCTATGTTTGACTTTTACACCAAGTTGATCCCAGCAGAAAACAGAAATAGAATTGTAGAATTTGAAGTATTCTATGGCAATAATGATCTGGCCGGATTTGTAGCTCCTATCTCTGATGATGACTTGAGTAGATGGAAAATGGGCTTGGCGATAGAAGCAGCCACCGATATTACGGACATTGATTTTACTAACTTTTTTACGTTCTTGACTTTACACGAATTTGGGCATGTGCTAACGCTTAACGAATCTCAAGTAAATGTCTTTCAAGGTAATTGCTCAGCGTACCATACCGGTGAGGGCTGCTCTAATGAGAACTCTTATATCAACCAACTTTTTGAATTGGGCTGGGCGGATATAGCACCAAATGGAGAAGGCGGTGCAGATCTATACAATAGATATTCAGATAGATTTGTCAGTGACTATGCGGCCACAAATCCTGGAGAAGATGTAGCAGAAGTATTTGCCACTTTCATCATCGAAGGTAAAAAGGGAGGCAACAGTATCGCTGACCAAAAAGTAAATCAGATGTTTGACAGACCGGAGCTGGTAAGTATGCGCGATAAAATCATCCGTCAAAATCCTACCTTACAAGATGGAGGAGTTATGACTCGCAGCTGGAGAGAGAAATTCAAATTTACCTGTGGACATAAACATTAAGCTTAGAGATATCTAAAGTCCTTGAGTCATCCAATGGCGAAGGGATAGCAGTGGTATGAAGTAGTCCCCTGCGGCAATGAAGAAATGGCTGGTGAAGGATGAGTGAATGAGCGAATACTAACCAGACATATTTCTGAATGCCGCAGGGGGCTGCTGAGTACAAACGTATAGCCCGCTCAGCTCGATTTTTCTTCGAGCTGAGGCCCCAAAAAATAATTTATATCTTAAGCTTCTATCGTAGTTTCGATTTCTACTTTTCCCAATAAAGTGCGGTGGACTGGGCAGCGAGAGGCAATCTCCTTGAGTCTTTCTTTTTGCTCCTCCGATAAGTCACCGACAAAATGCAGCTTTTTTGCAATGTGGTCAAGATGAGTCGTTTTGGGATTTTCAGAATTATCTCCCATATCTTGGACATGCTTTTTGGAGTGGGTAAGATACACGAATACTTCTTGCAAGTCCCACTTTTTGCGCTGGGCATACATCTTCAAAGTCATGGCGGTGCAAGCTGCCAGACCCGCGTTTAACAAATCGTATGGAGAAGCGCCAAAGTCATCCCCTCCTACAGATTCTGGTTCGTCCGCAATTAAGGAATGCTTATTGGTTTTGATAGAGGTCGTAAAATTGTCTTCTACCAAATTTAAATGCCCAACCAATTGCTCTCCTTTGGTGCTAAGGACTTTATCTACTTTTTCAGATATGATGTAACGCTTGGCCCAAGACCCTATGACATCACCTGCATAAAGACTGTCCGATTGTTTAGTCAATAAGTGATCGGCATTATCTAGTGAAACAAACGATTTAGGATGAAAGGCGTTGACAAAAATTTCTTGTGCATTCTCCACGCCAACTACTTTGTCAAAGGGTGCATGCAAAACCAATAGTGGTTTTTTTAGCTCCTTGACAATACTGATCAGGTCTGTGTTATTGAAGTTTTCTAAAAATTCCTTGTTGATCATAAATGGCCTACCCCCTATGTGTACTTGCACTTTTCCTTTTATCTCCATCTCTTGCAACTGTTGAGCGAAATGATGGGTAGTATGTTTGGAACTGGAAGGCGATCCAATGGTAGCAACAGCTTCTACCTGGGGCAATCTAGACCCCGCTACGATGGCAGCTGTCCCTCCCAAGGAATGCCCTACTAGAAGCTTGGGCGCTTTATAGTGTTCGGTCATATATTTATGCACATCCATCAGATCACTAATGTTGGCGCCAAAATGGCTTTCTGCAAAGGTCCCTTCGCTTCTTCCTAATCCTGTAAAGTCAAAACGGAGTACTCCAAAACCATGGCTAGTCAAGGAACGACTAATATTTCTCACTGCATTTAAACTACTGCTGCAAGTAAAGCAATGTGCAAAGATGGCAAATTCGACAGGCTTTTGATTCGCTGGCAATTCCAACCTTGCATTCAATTCATAACCACTAGAATTTTTTATTTTTAGTACTGCGTTCTTCATTAGCTAGATTTATTTTTTGACGACATCTATTTCTATAGCAATAGACAATTTATCTCGAGCTAAAGTTTTTCTAATAAGAAATCTGTCATCTCTGTGTACAAGTGTAGTCTAGTCAAACCACCATAGATACCATGATTTTTATTTGGATAATATAAGGAATCGAAGTGTTTGTTTTTGCGCTGGAGCTCGGCGACCATCTCCGCAGCATTCTGGAAGTGTACGTTGTCATCCGCCATACCGTGTACGATGAGGTAATTACCTTCGATAAGATCTGCAAAATTGATTGGCGAATTCTCTTCGAATCCTTCTTTATTTTCAGCGTAGGTGCGCATGTATCTTTCTGTGTAAATACTGTCATACCATTTCCAATTGGTAACTGGTGCTACAGCAATGGCTGTCTTGAATACTTCTGCACCTTTAGATAAACATAGAGAAGACATGTATCCACCGTAGCTCCATCCAAAAATACCGATGCGATCTGCATCTACATAAGATTGCTTGGCTAAGTATTTGGCCGCTTCTATCTGATCCTTCGTTTCATACTTACCGAGTTGCTGATAGGTCATTTTTTTAAATTCTTCTCCACGTGCCCCAGTGCCTCTGTTGTCTACACTCACCACTAAGTATCCCTTTTGCGCCATCATTTGGAACCACCAATAATTTTGTCCTCCCCATTGATCTTTGACAGTCTGTGAGCCAGGCCCTCCATATACATACATCAGTACTGGATACTTTTTATTAGCGTCAAAGTTAGCCGGTTTGATCATGTACCCATGCAGCTGAACATTTTCGCTGGTGTTGAAGTCAAAGAATTCGACGGATTGGATATTATTGTTTTTCTGCACCACGGACATTGGTTTGTTGTCCTCAATGACGCGTACTACTTCTTGATTGCGATTGTACACAGTGTATGTGGGTGCATAATCTGCTGCCGAATGGGTGTTGACATAATAATCAAAAGTGCTGCTAAACTGCGCAACATTCCATCCTGGTTCAGAAGAAAGTTCAGTTTCTTTCTTTCCATTTAGACCAATGCTAAATAATTCTCGTTGGGTAGGATGCGCTTTAGCTGCCTGATAAAACACCTTTCCATTCTTTTCGTCCACTCCGTAAAATGCCGTCACATCATAGTTTCCTTTGGTAAGTTGCTTTTCCATCTTACCCTTCATATTGTATAAGTATATATGATTATACCCATCCTGTTCGCTAGTCCACACGAACTGTTGTCCATTTTCCAAGAAAGTTAGGTTGTCTGTGATATCAATGTAGTATTTGTTTTTTTCTTTGAGTAGGCTACTTGCACTTCCATTAGAAGCATCTATCAAAACCAATTCTAATTCGTTTTGGTGTCTATTCATTTTGGTAACACACAATTTGCTTGGATCTTTTGTCCACATGATACGAGGGATATATTCGTAGTCAGAACCTAGCTGAGCCTTGGTGATTTTTTTTGTATCGAGGTTATAAATGTGGATACTCACTTTGGCATTCTTCTCTCCTACTTTTGGATATTTGAAGGTGACATACTCAGGATACATTCCATTGCGGAAGTTGGTCATGGTAAATTCGTTGACTTCGCTCTCATCAAATTTGTAATAAGCGATATACTTACCATCAGGTGACCAAAAGAATGCTTTGGCAAAAGCAAACTCTTCTTCGTATACCCAATCTGCAGCACCATTAATAATATGATTGTATTTTCCTTCCTTACTAATTTGAGTAATTTGATTATTCTTTAAATCCTTGAGGTAAAGATTATTGTCATAAACAAAAGCAACTTTGTCCGATTGGGCGTTGAAGGTGGCATACATTTGTTTCCCTTGCTCAAATAACGGGCTTAGTGAATGGCTCGCATTATCAAAAACATAATAATTGGACTTAGAAGATCTTCTATAAATAGCTTCCGTATTTGTAGAAATCAACATCTTGCTTTCATCAGCATTGAAAGTGTAGTTATCAAATTTTCCATTGAATCCGCGGTCTACCATATGCGTCTTCCCATCAAATAAATCTTGGGTTCCCTTACCTGTAGTCAAATCGTATTGCCTCACAACATTGTCCTCCAATCGAGTATAGTGCTTACCATCTTTTTGAAAATTGAAGCCTGGGACTCTATTAGGACTGTAAGAATAGTTTTGCCATAAATTTTCGAGTGTAATCGTCTCTTGGGCATATGTCGGAAAAATGAAGCACGAGGCTATAAAAAGGAGTAGATACTTTGACATGATGTATTTTTTTTATTGGATGGTTCTTCAATATTTAGAACCAATGTGTTTTATATCGACACCAAAATAAGGCTTTTTTGAGGTATTTTTATTTTAATGTAGATTGACAATCGGCAGGAGTCGCTGCGCACGCTATTTTTTGGGTTTTATTTAGACTGCCTAAGCCATATATTATGATAATTGGCTATCATTGTGCTATCGCAACAATGCCCAAGCAAAGTGCGTTTGAATGTAGGTAATGGCAGGAAAACTGCTTAAAAACAAGAAATTTAGATACAATTATGGCTGATAACGCAGATGTAAAAGCAGTAGATAGTTTAGCTCAATCTTATAAAGACCTTACAGAGGAAATTGGAAAAGTAATTGTGGGACAAAAAGATGTGGTACGCACCGTTATCACTTCAATGTTTGCCAATGGGCACAGCTTGTTGGTAGGGGTTCCTGGACTGGCTAAAACTTTGTTGATTAGTACTATTGCAGAAGTATTGGATTTGGAATTTAAGCGTATACAGTTTACGCCAGATTTGATGCCATCCGATATCACGGGTACAGAGGTATTGGGTGATGACAGAAAGTTTGTGTTCAACCAAGGGCCATTGTTTTCAAATATTGTATTGGCGGATGAGATCAACCGTACACCGCCTAAGACGCAGGCTGCCTTACTAGAGGCGATGCAGGAGCGATCTGTAACTATCGCAGGCGAGCGCCACGTATTACCAGCACCGTTTTTTGTATTGGCTACCCAAAATCCAATTGAGCAAGAAGGTACTTACCCTTTACCAGAAGCACAGCTGGATAGATTCATGTTTAATATTCCACTAGATTATCCTTCTTATGAGGAAGAAATCCAAGTAGTAAAAAATACAACTTCAAATATCACGCACAACTTGAAAAACATTGTAAGTGCTGAGCAAATCTTGTCTTACCAAAAGCTAGTACGAAAAATTCCTATTGCTGAGAACGTATTGGAGTATTGTGTAAACTTAGCTACACAAACTAGACCAGGAACCAAACGTGCCCCTGGTATGGTCAATGACTATATTTCATGGGGAGCAGGACCTAGAGCCTCTCAATACCTAGTACTAGGAGCAAAGTGTAATGCTGCTATTCATGGTAAATATTCACCAGATATTGAGGATGTCCAAGCGATAGCAAAATATGTATTGCGTCACAGAATCGTACGTAACTACAAGGCTGAGGCTGAAGGAATTACCGAAGAAAAGGTGATTGAGAGCTTGTTTTAATCATTTTCAATAATAGTTCGGAACTCTTTTTTCAATATTATTGTCTTTTATTTTATATAACAGGCTTTTCTTGTTATTTTCCCTCCAGTAATTTTTATGTCTACATTACTTAATGGTACCTATTTATCTATCCTAGTGGTACATGTATACTGAGGATTACTTTTGATTACGAATCATTGTTAAATAAAAATCAATAATATGAACGCTCTTAAAATCATTCTTGGTAGCGCTCTTTTCCTAGGCATTATAGTACTCCTACTAGGGCTCTTCGTAGCCGAACCAGGATATTATGTGAAAAGATCCACCACAATTAACGCTCCTGCAGAAACCGTTTTTCCTTACGTTTCTAGTCTAAAAGCAATGGATGCTTGGTCTCCATGGTCTGAGAAAGATCCTAATATGGTAAATACTTATGAAGGAACGGACGGCACAGTAGGTGCAGTAAATTCTTGGACTTCAAATGTAGAAGAAGTCGGAGTTGGTACTCAAACCATCACCAAGATTGAGCCTAATAAGAGTATTCACACACATTTATCATTCAAAAAACCTCGTGAAAACGAGTCGGATGCTACCATTAGACTTACAGAAACAGAAGATGGTAAGACAAAGGTAACTTGGGGACTGAGAGGATCTTATGGTTCGATAGAAAGACTAGTTATGATGTTTGTGGATATCGAAGGTGCTGTAGGGCCAGAATTCCAAAAGGGTTTAGATAAACTTAAGACACAAGTAGAGCAAGATAACGTGATCAGCGCTAGTAAGGATAAAATGCCTGCTAACGCAAACTAAGTATTTAAACTACACACTATTATATACAACTAGCTTGGCTATCCTTTGGTAGCCAAGCTTTTTTTTGCCCTATATCAAGGCTTTTATACACCAAAAAAGCGGCTAAAAGCATCTACATTGTAAAGATATTCCAGAGAAAATAGCGTTTTTACGATGGTTCAAAAGGAATACTTAGTTTTACATCTCAATTCTTTCATTATGCTCAAGTATATATATTTTGCCCTTGTTGCTATTCTTCTATCTTTTGCATCTTGCTCTGCAGATAATATGTCTACAATAGCTCCCCTTCCGCTCGCGGTAGGGAATACCAATGAAATCAGAATCGTCTGTGATTTGGAGGATTGGGAAGGTCCTCTTGGAGATAGTATAAGATATCATTTTCAAGCGCCTTTTTTGATACTGCCTAATCCAGAACCTATGTTCGATTTGAAGCACTTCACAGCGGAAGAAATATTCAACAATGAATTGCGTAGAAATCTTCGCACCTATGTGTTAGTGGGCAACCTATCAGACCAAAACTCTCCTACCACCAAGCTCATCATGCAAGATCTCAATGGTGAAAAACTTCGCAGAGCTAAGGAGGATCCTAGCTACAATTCTATGATTGGAAAAAACAAATGGGCTACTGGGCAAGTATTAGTCTATCTTTTTGGAAATAATGACCAAGCCTTATACAAAAACATCAGAGAGAAATACCCTACTATTGCGAGAAGAATAAATGATTTTGATCAAGAAAAAATACAGCGTTCAGCATATGTATATGGTGAGAGCAACCTCTTGAATAGTAAAATGAAGGAGCTGATGAATGTGGAGATGCATATCCCAAGCGACTATGAATTAGCGCTAGAGCGTAGTGTACCTGCCAGCATTGAAGGGAACACCCAAGTAACGGAAGACGCAGTCCCAGGTATTGATTTGGTGTGGATGAAGCGCAACTCGGACAAAGAGCTTTCTAATATCTTTGCCTACAGTTTGCCTTATACCAGCAAGGAACAATTTAAAAAACAGAACATCATTGACTTGATCAATCAGATTGGCAAGAAGTATATTTCTTCCACGATCGAAGATTCTTACTTGGTCGTAAATGACGTGGACTTACCAGTCTTTAGTACCGACATAAAAATCAATGGCAGCTACGCCGTTGAACTCCGTGGTATTTGGGAAATGGAAAACGACTTCATGGGAGGCCCCTTCGTAAGTTACCTAGTACATAATGAGAAAGACGGTAGGCTGGTATTGCTAAATGGATTCGTATACGCGCCTTCTGAAGCTAAAAGAAATTACATGCAAGAAATAGCTGTAGTATTGAAGAATTCGAAATTCTAAATATTGCAGCGCTTTATGCTTTTTTCTTCTTCGCCTTTTCTTTTTTAGGTGCTTCTGCTATTTCCTCCGATTCTTCCTTCTCTTCTTTCTTAGGCGCTTCCGCTGTAAGCAGACCCGTTTTATCCAACTGATTGTACCACTTGATCACCTTCTTGATATGGCTAACGTGCACTTTATCTCTATCATAATTCGGAAGAATCTTTTCGAAATAGGTCTTAAGATCAGCTGAAGAGCCATTAGGTGCTGGAATAGGGTTTTTAGCTTTCTGATCCATCATAGATTGGAATATAACTTCCAACTTTTCTGAATCGTCGTCATCGGTGAAAATAGCAATCGTCTCCATTGGCGAAAATTGATGCTTTCTAGAAGAGCAAAATCTTGTCTTACCAGTTTCTAAATCCTCTACAATCAGACCATTGTCTCTATTGGCAATTATCTTATGCAATCCTGGCAAGGCTGAAACGGAAACTAGATTTTCTATATTCATAATGTAAACTTGTAAAAGCTAATGAAAGCGCAAATATAGCCCCTACCTTTCAATATATACTAGATATTAGAAATTAAAAGGGTGTTTTTACAGATTTAATACGCTAACAATTCTTGCAATTTCTTTCTGAATCTATCCTTAGGCAAAAAGTTTTTCTCTAATTCTGCATCAAATGGTACTGGCGTATTCAAACTTGCACATCTCATCACTGGCGCATCTAATTGCTGAAAAAGATGCTCATTGATATAGGCTGATATATCTGCACCAATACCCCCTTGCATGATGTCTTCATGTAGTACTAGCACCTTACCTGTTCGCATGACACTGTCTTCGATGGCTTCCCAATCTAAAGGGCTTAAAGTTCTGAGATCGAGAATCTCTGCGTCGGCTTCTAATTCTGCTACAATTTCCTTTGCCCAATGTACGCCCATACCATAGGTAATGATACTTACATCCTGTCCAGGTCTGACTACCTTCGCTTTTCCTAAAGCCACAGTGTAATACCCATCTGGAATTTCTTCAGATAAACTTCTATACAATGCTTTGTGCTCAAAGAATAAAACAGGATTTGGGTCTTCGAAAGCAGCGAGTAACATCCCCTTTGCATCATAAGGTGAAGAAGGAAAGACTACCTTCAATCCTGGCGTATGGGTAAACCAGGCTTCATTCGTTTGTGAATGATATGGACCTGCCGCTACTCCTGCACCAGCTGGCATACGAATCACTGTATTTGATTTTTGGCCCCATCTGTAGTGTGCCTTAGCATGGTTGTTTACGATCTGATTAAAGCCGCAGGTCACAAAATCAGCAAACTGCATCTCGACCATAGACTTGATGCCTTTGATGCTTAAACCTAATGCAATACCAAGGATAGCGCTTTCACATAGTGGAGTATTTCTAACTCTTTGCCTTCCATACTTTTCTAAAAATCCATCCGTAATCTTAAACACGCCACCATAGTCAGCGATATCCTGCCCCATCAAGACCAAGTCTTCATGATGCTCCATTGCCAAGTTCAAGCCATCGGATATAGCATCCACAAATCTCTTCTCCGAGATGGATTTATTTTTTGGTGTAGTGTCAACTGATTTATGGTTGGCAAATACATCCATCAATTCATAATGTGTTTCCACATTTACTTTAGGTTCGTTGTCTGCAATTTCAAGCGCGTCATTTATTTCTTGCTTGATCTCCTTAGTGAGTTGTGCTATGGTACTCTCTGTCAAGAGACCTTGCTCTAGGAGATAGGTTTCAAAATTTTTAAGTGGATCTTTTTGCGCCCATTCCTCCATTAGTTCTTTGGGTACGTACTTCACACCGGAAGCTTCTTCATGGCCTCGCATTCTAAAAGTCTGACACTCCACCAAAATGGGCTCTGGATTCTTTCTAATTTCTTCTGTTAACTTAGAGATGGTATTATAGACTTCTAGCACATTATTGCCATCAATAGTCATAGCACGCATCCCATACCCTACACCACGGTCTGATAATTTTTCACATCGATATTGCTCAGACACTGGAGTGGATAATCCGTAGCCATTATTCTCAATGACGAATATCACTGGCAATTGCCATACAGAAGCTACATTCAGCGCTTCGTGAAATTCTCCTTGACTTGTTCCTCCTTCTCCGGTGAAAACGAGCGAGCAATTTTGTTCTTCTTTTAAGGTGTGCGCTAAGGCTACACCACTTGATAAGGATAGCTGCGGGCCCAAATGAGATATCATCCCAACAATATTGTAATCCATCGTTCCAAAGTGAAACGAACGATCACGCCCCTTAGTAAAGCCTAGCATTTTTCCTTGCCATTGGCAAAATAATCTTTCTAATGGTACATTCCTAGTAGTAAATACACCAAGATTTCGATGCATAGGAAAGACAACTTCCTGTGACTTCATAGCAGCAGTACAACCTACTGAAATAGCTTCTTGACCAATACCAGAAAACCACTTGGAGATCTTCCCTTGTCTAAGTCGGATCAGCATTTTTTCCTCTACCAAGCGGGGTTTGAGAAGATTTTTATACAAATCTAATAACTGTGTATCGCTCAGTTGAGCTTTGTCATATCGTATTGAATTGGCTATATTCATGGAATAGCTTATAATGGTTGATGTACTAACAGTATTAAACGCAATTTGGAGTCAGATGATCTAATAATTGGAAAGAAAATTACTTGCGATAAATTGGGTCAAAAATCCTACGAAATAACCTGCATATACTTGGAATGGGGCATGCGCTCTGAGCAATAACCTAGAAGTCCCTACTAAACCAGTAAGGAATATGACCAGCATCAGCAAGGTACGGATTGACATATTGAAAACACCAAAGCTACCTAAGTTTATTAGCAAGTGATCAAATTCTAAATTTTGCATGGTGATAATGACAATAGCTAAGAATCCTGCAATGGCTACTGCATGAAGACTAATCTTGGTAAATAAATTGACTATAAAAGAAACCCAGAGTCCTATAGTAGCACCCAGTATAAAGACCGTCAGTAAAAAAGGACTATGATTAGGGGTCTTTACAAAAAACACAGCCAGTCCAATATAAAAGATGCCAGTGACTATAAAGGGGATTATCCTATCTTTCTTATCTTCTAATTCTATAGACTTGATAAAATCTAGTTGTCTCAGCATTAGCAAAGAAAAACTCGGAAGCAGAAATGTAGAGAGAAAAACTTGTAGTAAAATAATTTCGTTGCCCCATATATTATTTACTCCAAACATAAATGGATTTATCGCCAACAGTGTCACCAAAGCATAGCTCGGAATAAGCAATGGATGAAACAGAACAGAAACGGTATAAGCTAAGGTTTTAGTCATAGCGATGTATTAAGGTCTAATATTGTGCGGGAAAAGTCTTCCTTTTCGTTTTTAGCATAGAAGCTACCTCATCAATATATACTTCTACTCTTCTATTGATCGCTCGCTGTGCTTCGTCCGAATTATCATTTACTGGCCGCTCTGCACCATAGCCTTCTGTGGTCAAACGTACAGGTTTGATTCGCTTTTTATACACTAAGTAATCTTTGATAGCCTCCGCCCTTTCTTTTGACAACTTAAGCAAATCTTCCTCTTTACCTTGATTATCAGTATGCCCCTCAATGATAATGTACATGTTTTTATTCTTCTTTAAGAACAGAGCCAATTCGTCCAAAGCAGCAAAAGATTCTTGAAGGATTACAGGCTTTGACTGCTTAAAATATATCGGTTTCAGGTTTATTTTTGTACCCTTTTCCATTGGTTCCAAGCTCAAATCCAGTGTATAATCCTTGAGATAAACATAGTCCTTGTTGAAGGAAATAGAAGCTTTTTTACTAATGTGTCCGGATTTCACAGCCTTGATATCGTAAGTAGAGCCTTTTGGCAATTCCATACTATAAAATCCATCCTGTGAAACTTCAACCTCTTCATAATTTTCAGAATTGGAATAAGCCCTTAGTATGGTAACATCTTCGATGGGCTCTTCATTCTTAGGGTTCATGACTTTTCCTTTGACAGTTACAGTCTCTTTGAGTGGTTTCTCAATGCGCACTCTGAATATATCACTTGTCCCATCTCTTTTTGAAGAGAGATACAAGAATCCTGAATTGATATCGAAGAATGGTTGACTATCGTCAGCCTCGCTGTTCACTGGACTTTCCAATGGCTTGGGGCTCGTCCATTCTGTCCAAGAGCTATTGATTCGCTTTGCAAAGTAAATATCATTTCCTCCATAACCACCGGGCCTATTAGAGGAAAAATACAACGTACTTTTGTCAATAGTCAAAAATGGTGTAGTCTCTCTATATTTAGAATTGATATTGGGACCTAAGCTAACAGGTTCACTCCAAGAGAAGTCCCCTGTGCGCATACTCACATATAAGTCGTTATTCCCACTGCCATCATTTTTTTGTAAGGTCATGATAATCACATTGCCATCTGTGCTCATAGTAAGTCCTACATCCGTTCCTTCATTGGTATAGTTGGATATAAACATAGGATATGGAAATGACCAATTATCGTGCTCTTTATACACCATAGAATACCCTTTACCCATACCTCCATCCGGGCTAAATTGATTGATCACAACCATGGCTTTATCATCTGGAGTAATAGCACATACACTATTTGGCAAAGCATTGTTCAATGGATATCCAGGATGAGTGACTACATCAAAGTTTTCATTTTGAGCAAATGCCATCCATACATCTTGATTAAAAGGAGACTTTTCTGGATTCTTAACCTCATAACCCGCTATAGTAGAATATATATTTTTCAATCTTTTATGATAGGCTCTTCTTGATAAGGTTTTGGCTAAATCTATCTTATCATCGATTAGTGTTCTATCATAAGTAGGATATCCATTGCGCGTAAAAGTTAAGACCTTCCCATCGCGGTTAAGTACAGGTGATATCTCATCATAGTTATCGCTATTGATGTTTTGACCTAGTTTCTCCACAACCAGATCGCCCTGGGCATACCCAACGCTAATGCTAATTAGCCCTAAAACAAGTACAAATAACAATCTCCTTCCGCGCATCAACAATTAGTGTATATTATTCCTTAACTTTTGTTAGCCTCAAAAATACGAAACTTTGAGCAGTGAGGGAGGGTTAATCTAGATAATACATAGACGCGTCTTGGCGTTTTTTAGTATGCTTTATGACTAAAGGATATATTATTTCTAGGGTAGGCCATTTTTAAATGATAAAAAGACTAAAAATGAGCAGTCCGAGTTCAAATATGGCTTAGTATTTGACTCTCTAGAAGTGATAATCTCCTCAAAAGCAACCCTTAACACATTTAAAATAATACAAAAATTAAATTCTTGCTTTATGAATATATCTGATTTCAATAAACTTAATGGTCTTTTGTCAAAGCTAGAAAATGCTACGGACAAAGCAGCGAAGGAGGATGGATGCTTTAGAAAATATCACTCAAGCTCAATTAGCTCCATCAAAGCCATGAGAGCCAACTTAAAAACCATAGAACATGGCTTAAGAACGGCCAACTTTATGTCTACTGAGGATGCTCCAGAAGGGTCCATGCGCGGGCAAACCAACTAAGAAAACTCGAAAACCAATCTTTGTCAAAATGCGCTATCGTTTAAGGTAGGGCATTTTGTTGTTTCATACCAGTATCTTCCTTATCCAACAAGTCAAACTTTACGAGCAAACCTGCACAGAAGAAATAGATAAT
>CAKZVJ010000020.1 GCA_937923345.1 uncultured Saprospiraceae bacterium | reverse complement strand
CTTGGTTTTGATTATGGCCTCGGTTTTGACAAGCCTGGTGTAGATCCTGCAAATGGTTTATTCAATAACTTTGGAAACTTTAATATCATCCTTGGTTTTGAACCGGAGTAGGGAAAAAATTATAAATTATAAATGGTGAGTTATAAATTCTGCGCTTAAGTGTTCCTAGATATTTATAAACGTTCCGTTTAATATAAAATATAATGCCTCAGTTGATTTAGTTTGACTGAGGCATTTTTTTTTAAATTATAAATGCAGCGCTTGAAAGAATTATAAATGGTGAATTGTGAATTATAAATGCAGCGCTTAAGTGTACCTAGATATTTATAAACGTTCCGTTTAAGGGGATTATCAAAATACCTTAGTTATTGACTTAACTAAGGTATTTTTTTATTGTAGACTAGGAGGGGAATTCGCGAGTTTATCTTTTTATTTATTGCAGTAGCAATTCTGAATAAAATTGAATAATTTGCCATTTATAAATACTCAGATCTAATCTTGTCAGCATGAAGTACTCATCAAGCTTATTTACTCTTTTTCTTTCCATCTTGTCCCTTAGCGGTCTTGCTCAAATCTCGACTATTGAGATGGAACTATTAACAAAAAATGTAACGCCTTTAAATCTAAACATTTACTGTGATAGCATAATAGACTTGAGACCTGAACCAGATAAACTTTGGGATATATCTATTAACCTGAATGGCACTTTACAACCAGTCAAGGCAACACTTAAAGGAGGAGATTTTATCCAAACCTTACAAAATCATTTAAACAATACTATACTAGCCCAAAATGGTGAAGAACATTTAATTTTTGTCTTAAGAGAATTTAATATATTTGAAAGTACATCCTCCAACATAGAGCAAAGTACAATTTGTATAGTTGAATTTGAATTTATTGAACAACAAGGAGATTCATATTTATCTTATGGTATTTATCATTCAATCATTAGGAATAGTGGAGTATTAAAATTAAAACTCCATCAGAAAAACATAAACGCTGTTTTAAGACAATGCATTATCAATTTCACAAAAGAGCGTGCTATCGAAACAGTAGGAATACCCATACTCCTCGAGGATTTAAAAATAAAAAATTATGATTTCACTACTATTCCTCCTGTAGGTCATTATGCATCTTTTAGGGATCTTTTGAAAGGTAAGCCTAACTCTGATTTTCAGATAAAACTTAAAAAGACATCTTCTCAAAACCTAAATAATTATAGGCTCAAACCCATTAAAGGAATACATAAGAAAAATAAAGAATTATTCATTTCTGATGGCGAACAATTATACTTGAACGCTTCCTATTATAGTGATGAATATCACTATACAATGGTAAAACATTCTGGCAAATATATTTTCTTCGAAGATAAAGTTACAAGTACAGGTGCTACGGTAGCATTTGGGTTAACAGGTGCTGCTTTATCAAATAAATTAAGAGCTATAGTTCTAGACACTTCTACAGGAATGATAAATGTATTTAATGCAAGAGCCCTAATCAAGTTCTTGAAAAACCAAAATCACCAAGACATCTTGGAGGTTTTTGAAAATTCAAAACAAAAGCATGAAGATATAGAGAAAGCTTTCCTAATGCTTAACGCGAAATTTTAAGGCAATCACAAATGCAGCGCTAAAAAGAATTATAAATTGTGAATTATAAATTATAAATGCAGCGCTTATGTGTACCTAGATATTTATAAACGTTCCGTTTACGAGATTTTAAAAGTGAGTTAATAAAGTGAAGCTTACAAAGGTAAGGCCGAGGGAACACTAAGTTTATACAAACATATGCAAGTCAATAAGGTCTTTTTTGGTGCCTTATATATGTTTGATTTGCCTCAGGAGAACTCCCGCGAAGCAGGACAAGTAATGGTGGTTCCGTACACGCTAGATGAATTTCTATTAGAAAAAGAAAATCTAGATTCCGTTAAAAACCTTAACACCTGCAACCAAATTATGGGATAAGTGACCTTTGTATTACAACAATCAAAGCCACAATTCTATATCATGAAAACAGTAAATCATTATCTGCTATATCTCTGTCTTGGTATTCTGATATTATTTATCAGCACAAGTGTGAAAGCGCAAGTAGAGAACTCCACTTCTCAAAACGTCGATAGAAACGAATATGAAATCGGCGGAATAAAAGTCACTGGTAACCAATCATCCAATAAGCAAGCGATTATCTCCTTGAGTGGATTAAAGATTGGCGGTAATATTACTATCCCTGGAAATGAAATCCCAAACGCTACCAAAGCACTGTGGAAGATGAAGCTATTTACAGATGTAGAAATCTACAAGGAAAAAACTGTTGGTGATATTATTTTTCTAGAAATTAATGTAGTTGAAAGACCACAATTATCTGCCTACTCTATTCATGGTGTAAAAAAGATCAATAGAAAAGATATTGAAAATATATTAGATGATCATTTTGAAATAGGAGCTATCGTTACTCAAAATGATAAAGCAAATGCAACAACTGACATTCATAAATATTATCAAGAAAAAGGATATTTAAATGCAGAGATAAAAATCATTGAAACTCCAAAAAACAGCAATTCAAATCTAATACATCTTGACGTATCTATACAGCGAGGCCATAAAGTAAAAATTGAAAATATTTTCTTTATCGGTAACAAAATGATATCCTCTCCAAATCTCCGTAAAGAGATGCAAGCTACTAAGATGAAGAAGCAGCTCTTCTCTCCGTCAAAATATATAGAGGACGGATATAAAATTGATAAGGCCAATATCATCTCCTATTATAACACTTTAGGCTATAGAGATGCCGCCATCGTGAGTGACTCCATTTCTATAAATACAAATGGACATCTGAATATCCGTATCGAAATTGAAGAGGGGCAGCAGTATTTTCATAGAAATATAGTTATCAAAGGAAACGCTATTTACTCCACTGATGAGTTGATTCATCTACTCAACATCAAAAAAGGAGATGTGTATGACGCCAACCTCTTAGATACAAGACTGCATTTTAGTCCTGAGGGGCGTGACATTAGCTCGCAATATTTAGATGCAGGGTATTTATTCTTTTCGGTAGAGGCCATAGAAACCGCTGTGGTAGACAATATGGTAGACTTAGAATTGAAAATATTCGAAGGAACTCAAGCGACTATCAATAAGGTGAGCATCAAAGGAAACGATCGCACGAGTGAAGAAGTCATCCGAAGAGAGCTGCGCACCAAACCTGGGCAAAAATTTAGCCGTGCTGCTATCGTGCGCTCACAAAGAGAACTCATCCATATGGGTTACTTCGATCCTGAATCCATCGGCATTAATACGTCTGTCAATCCAAAAGAAGGAACTGTAGATATAGAATATGAGGTAGAAGAAAAGTCATCTGATCAATTTGAATTTTCTGGTGGGTTTACTCCTGGAGTCGGCCTTACTGGAACGCTTGGTCTCACTTTCAATAATTTTTCGTTTCGCAATGTAAAAGATAAATCCACGTGGAAGCCGCTGCCAACAGGAGATGGACAACAATTGTCGCTACGCGCACAGACCAATGGCGCCACTTTTCAAACCTACAGCCTAGCATTTACAGAACCTTGGCTGGGAGGAAAAAAGCCTATGGCTTTAAGTGTCGGGGGTTCTTTCTCTAAATTTATAAATCGTGAAATAACTGAAAACGGAAACATCCAAAAGTTAAGCACAGCCAATGCATACGTTGGCCTGGGGACAAGATTAAAGTGGCCAGATGATAATTGGATAAGCAGTACTAGGTTGAATTATAATGTCATCAAACTGCAAGACTGGCAGGGTGGTCAATTTGAATTAGACAATGGCAATTTTCTCACAGATGGCCTTTATCACAATCTGAGTTTACAGCAAACCTTTTCAAGGTCTACGGTTAATCATCCGTTCTTCTCTACCGCCGGCAGCCATCTATCTCTGAGTATGCAGTTCACCCCACCCTTCTCTCTATTCAATAAAGATAGTACAGATCCTAATCGTTCTGCTGAAGATAGATTTAGATACTTAGAATATCATAAATGGAGGTTTACAGCAGAAACGTATAAGCAGCTTGTAGGAAAGCTTGTCCTAAAGGCCTCTGCCAAATTCGGAATGCTTGGCAGATATAATAACAACACTAGCCTTTCTCCATTCGAGAGATTTGTCCTTGGCGGTGATGCATTTTCGGGACAGCAAGGTGGCTTACTGGGTTTTGACCAAATCGGTATGAGAGGATACGACATTGACAATTTTTCCACCAGCGGTAATGGCGGCGCCGGAGTATTCAACAAATATTCCGTGGAGCTTCGCTACCCTTTACTGCAAAGTTCACAAGCCTCTATCTACGGCCTAGCCTTCTTCGAGGCCGGGAACGCATACGACAGTGTAAAGAATTATAATCCCTTAGACCTTCAGTATTCTGCAGGAATTGGTTTCCGCGCGCAAGTCCCTATACTGGGCACCATAGGAGTAGACTATGGGTTAGGGTTTAATAAAGACAGAATACCGGGAGCCAATCTTTTTCAAAACTATGGCCAGTTTAATTTCATCATTGGAGTGGAGTTGGAGTGAAAAGAATTATAAATTACAAATGCTTCGCTGGAGTGTTCTTAGGTGGGTCCAATTAATAGCAAATTTGACGAGATTCAATTGCACCTAGCACATAATCAAAAAAAGCGCTCCAGCAAAACTGAAACGCTCCTTTATATTTTTTTGATAATAAATTCTTGCTAATCAAACGTACCCGCAAAAGCTGAATTTATAATTTATAATTCACCATTTATAATTAGTCCAACGTCTGCTTGACACTGATCACCTCGTATGCCTCGATGACATCATCGACTTTGATATCGTTGTAGCCTTTGATGGAAAGACCACATTCAGTCTTATTCTTAGCTTCTTTGATATCCTCTTTATATCGCTTGAGCGAAGCAATTTGTCCGACGACACCTTCCTTAGTAGGGTAGATTACGATACCATCTCTGATCAGACGGATATAATTATTACGCATTACTTTTCCTTCGGTGACTAAGCAACCCGCGATGGTACCCACCCGAGATATCTTGTACACTTCTTGTACACGCACCTGTCCGACAATCTTTTCTTCCTCTTTCGGTTCCAGAAGTCCCTCGATGGCAGATCGGATTTCATCTATTGCTTCGTAGATGATAGAGTACATTTTGATTTGTACTCCTTCACGCTCTGCGAGCTGACGCGCACCTTGCGATGGTCTTACTTGGAACCCAACGATGATGGCATCTGATGCAGAGGCTAAAAGAACATCTGATTCGATGATTTGACCTACCGCTTTGTGGATTACGTTTACAGAAACGGTATCGATAGATTGCTTGATTAATGCATCAGACAAGGCCTCGATAGATCCATCCACATCCCCCTTCACGATCAAGTTCAATTCTTTAAATGTACCCAATGCTAGACGACGTCCGATTTCATCTAAACTGATACGCTTAGACGCTCTGTTGTTTTGTTCTCTAACGATCTGGTTACGCTTAGTCGCGATGGAACGCGCTTCTTGATCGGTATCTGTCTCTTTAAATTTCTCCCCCGCTTGTGGTGCCCCGTTCAATCCAAGAACTAATACGGGTGATGCTGGACCGGCAGATTTCACTTTCTTACCCGTCTCATTGTACATGGCTTTTATCTTACCAGAGTATTCCCCTGCTACGATAGAATCACCAATATTCAATGTACCATTTAATACAAGCATTTTGGTCACGTATCCTCTACCCTTATCAAGAGAGGCTTCAATCACGGTACCGGTAGAATTTCTATTTGGGTTCGCCTTCAACTCTAACAAGTCAGACTCCAACAATATCTTTTCTATTAATAGGTCGATGTTAGTACCTGCCTTGGCAGATATATCTTGCGACTGGAAAGTTCCTCCCCAATCCTCGACTAGGATATTCATTTCTGCTAGCTGTCCTTTGATTCTGTCTGGATCAGCGCCGTCTTTATCAATCTTATTGATCGCAAATACCATAGGTACTCCCGCAGCTTGCGCGTGACTGATGGCTTCTTTCGTTTGAGGCATTATTGCATCATCCGCTGCAATAATGATGACCGCTACATCTGTCACCTTCGCCCCTCTAGCTCTCATGGCAGTAAAGGCTTCGTGACCCGGTGTATCCAAGAAAGTAACTTTACGTCCTTCCTTAGTTTTTACCTCGTAAGCACCAATGTGCTGTGTGATACCCCCGGCTTCACCACTAGCTACATTCTCACTACGGATATAATCCAGTAATGAAGTCTTACCGTGATCCACGTGACCCATGACTGTTACGATTGGTGCACGATCTTCTAAGTCTGCAGGATCATCTACATCTTCTTCCTCTTCATCTATTTGCTCTTCAGCACTTATGAATTCTATTTCTCTTTCAAACTCTTCAGCAACAAGCTCAATGATTTCTGCGTCCAATCTTTGGTTGATCGATACAATCACTCCCAGATTCAGGCAAGCCGTAATCACATCGGTCACTGAAATCTCAAACAATGAAGCCAAATCAGATACCGAGATAAACTCAGTCAACTGAATCACGTCCGTTTGCTTTTCAGCAGCAGCAGCTTCTTGCTTCTCTCTTACATTTTCACGGTGTTCTCTTCTAAGCTTCTGACGCTTCTTCTTACTTCCGCCAGAAATCTTAGCCATTGTTGCTTTGATTTTCTCTTCAATTTCTTTCTGAGAAACTTCTTTTACAACTGGCGCATCTTTACGTCCGCCTCTATTTCCACGACCACCTCTATTTCCACCCGTTTTACCGCCTCCAGTATCAGAAACTTTTCTTCTTCTACGCTTACGCTTTTTAGCTTCGTTTGATGAAGCAACAGGTTTCTTAGTGTCTTTCTTCTTATCAGCAATTTCTATTTTACCTAAAATCTTGAGGCCTCTCAATTCTGGAGCCTCAGCCTTCATGGTATCAGATTTCTTTGTTGGAGCTTTTTCAGCGGGTACTTCTTTTTCTGCTTCTGCAGGCGCTTTAGTTTCTTTCGTTTTCGGAGATTCAGCTGCTACTTCTTTCTTAGGCTTTTTGGGGACCTCTTTCTTAGGCGCTGCTTCTTCTTTCTTTTCGAGATCTATCTTACCTACAACCTTCGGACCAGAGACAGTAGGACGCTCGACTACCTCTTCCTTTTTAGGTGCAGGTTTTACTTCTTCTACTTTTTCTTCAGGCTTTTCTTCTACGACTGGTTCAGGCGCAGGCTCTTTGAATATTTCCTCCTTTTTCGGAGCTGGCGGTGCTTTCTCTACTTCTTCCTCTTTGATACGGTTTCCGATGACGAGTGCATCGGCCTGTTCCTTGACAGCTTTGTTGGCTTGAAACTCTTTCAGTAGCACGGGATACATCTCATCTGTAACTTTGGATGTAGGCTTACTCTCGATCTCAAAGCCATTGTCCTTTAGACAATCGACGATGGTACCGATACCTACATTAAATTCTTTTGCTACTTTGACTAATCTCTTCAAAATAAAAATTGTTGTTTAAAAGCCGAGGCTATCAATAAGCAAAGACATTTTTTAAATAAATCGTTACTAGAGTTACATATTGTATCTACATTTTGTATGATATGAAATAAAAAAAAGTCCTTGCCAAAATTTGCACAAAGGTAACGCAATTATACTGTATTGCTCACTATTAGCAACAAAAAGCCTAATTAAATCAACGATTAGAGGCTGTTTTTAGCGCTATTATAGCTAAAATACAGTATTACGCTAATATTTAAGTGTTTATGGGAAAAATATCTATAAACCTAAGACAGGTTCGTTGCTATGGGATTACCCCATAGAAACGAATGTCTAGGTCAATATGCTTACTTGTCTTCGTCAAATTCTGACGCTAAAATACGTCTCACCTCATCGATAGTCTCTTCCTCCAAATCTGTTCTACGGATCAGCTCATCTTTACTCAACTCTAGCACACTCTTGGCACTATCGCATCCGATCTCTTTCAAGGAATCGATAATCCAAGTATCTATCTCATCGATAAATTCATCTAAGTCTACATCGTCGATCTCTTGACCATCTTGATTACGGAATACATCTATTTCATATCCAGTCAACTTACTAGCCAACTTGATATTGGATCCCCCCTTACCAATGGCAAGGGATACCTGATCAGAATCCAGCGATACCGCCGCTCTCATCGTTTCATCATCAAGATCAATGCTAGTTACCTTCGCAGGCGTCAAAGCACGTTGGATAAATAGTATATTATTGTTCGTATAGTTTACGATATCAATATTCTCATTCTTAAGCTCTCGCACGATTCCGTGGATACGTGATCCCTTCATCCCTACACAAGCCCCTACTGGATCGATACGATCATCATAAGACTCCACCGCTACCTTAGCTCTTTCACCCGGTATACGCACGATCTTTTTGATGGTAATCAAACCGTCTTCTATCTCAGGCACTTCTTGCTCCATCAGTTTTGCCAAAAAGTTAGGATGCGTACGAGATACTACGACCACTGGGTTGTTGTTTCTCATTTCTACCTCCTTAATCACCCCTTTGATCATATCTCCTTTTCTAAGGAAATCTGCACGGATCATCTCATTACGCGGCAGTACCAATTCATTACCCGTCGCATCATCCATGATGAGGATTTCTCTCTTCAGGATTTGGTGTACTTCACCGATGACAATGTCACCGACGCGCTCAGAGTAACGCTTGTGGATTTCATCTTTCTCCAGCTCCATGATTCTGGAGATCAAAGTCTGACGCGCAGCCATTACAGATCTTCTACCGAAGTCTTGTAAAAATAACTGTTCGTAGCACTCTTCCCCTATCTCATAGTCTTCATCTATGGCATAAGCCTCAGATATAGAGACCATTGCCTGCTCATCCGTCACCTCACCATCTGCCACGATCTCTCGCACTCTCCACAATTCTATATCTCCATTGGTGTTCACAATGACATCAAAGTTGTCATCAGACCCAAATTTCTTCTTTATCAAAGTTCGGAATACATCTTCTAATACACGGACCATCGTAGGACGATCGATGTTTTTCATGTTTTTAAATTCCGAAAAAGTATCAACTAAATTCAAACTCATAATTAGAAACTTATTTTAACAAATGCCTTTTCAATGTTTTCAAATTTTATCTCCTTTTGCAAGACCACCGTTTTCTTTCGCTTCCCTTCCTTGATCCTGTCCTTATATTCCAGCGTGATCTGCTCCTCATCTACCGCTATCAGCAGCCCTTCCGTCTTGTGTCTTTCATCATCTATTACGGCCAATTTGCGCCCGATGTTCTTGGTATACTGCCGCTTAAACTTCAGTGGACGGTCCACCCCTGGAGACGAAACCTCTATCGTATACTGCTCATTCATCCAGCCCTGCTCCTCGATTTCCGCCTCTAGATATCTGCTAATTTTCCTGCATCGCGTAAAATCTATACCCGCATCCGCATCCACATATATCTCGACGCGGCTCAAGCCACTAGCATTAATCTCAACTAAAAAGCAATCCTGAAACTCCTCCTCTTCAAAGAGTTTGAGCAGGTGCGCTTCGATTTTTTCTATCATCACAGACCGTTAGTACTGTTTAAAGCTTGGAATGTCGGTTATCTTTTGACAGAAAATCTCAATCTCAGCGTTAAAAATACTCGCAATAGCTAAGGCTATTACTGCGTTTTTTGCCTTGATCTTGAACTTTTCTTTTCAAAATCTATCTCGACATTTCAAACACTAAACAGTATCATAAAACAAAAAGAGGGAACTTTTTGAGTTCCCTCCCTAAGAAGATGCACGAATATACGCATTTTTATTCATTTATGTTGGTTTTTTTGCCTCTAGAATTAGTCTTGCTGGATAGTAGGCTCTATTATTTTGTTTTGGGGCCTCCCCGTCAGCTTACTTTGCTTCCTTCCTCGCCCTCTCAGCCTCGGGTCACGTCGTTCGTTCCTTCCGACGAAAAAGTCGGAACCACTACCACCGTTAGTCCTTCTAGGGCTTCCGGCTGAACCGCCTCGCCTTTTTTTGGTAGGGATTAGGTTTTAGGGATTAGGTTTTATGTGCCCTCATGATATAGGTTGACAAGTGTTTTCACTTTAACAATTAAATTTTTTCGGTTTTGCATTTCTCATACAGGACGTGAAGCTGGA
The DNA here is from genome assembly GCA_937923345.1 of uncultured Saprospiraceae bacterium. GTDB lineage: Bacteria > Bacteroidota > Bacteroidia > Chitinophagales > Saprospiraceae > JALZVN01. The sequence continues at coordinate 2,222 of CAKZVJ010000020.1, read as the reverse complement.
TACGTGTATAGCATCAAGGCTGAAAGCCTCGACGAACGATTTCAAGAGATAAGACAAGTAGTGCAAAAGCACTACTTGTCTTATCTCATTTTTTTTGTTAGTCGATGGTTGTACCATCGATTCTATACACGTGTCATGCTTCTCCTAATAATTTCACCTCTCTGAGGTTGGTTTGTTCTCGATGGTTTTACTCCCTTTGGTAGAATATGGCAAGCACTAGGTTTCACTTTTACATTTGAAATTTTTCGGTTTTACATTTCCCACACAAGACTCAGACCTGGACACGTGTATGGCAATGAGGCTAAAAGCCTCGACGAACGGAATTAACAGACAAGAATAAGTAATGCAAAAGCACTACTTATTCTTGTTTCACTTTATCGATTTTATACGACTAGCACTGTGTTCCACTTTTGCATTTTACATTTAACATTTTTCGGTTTTACATTTTTACCAATGTCTTTTCCTACCAGAAAGCCTAAACAAATAACCTCAAGGGCTAAAACTTAATAATATGCATTCTCCCGGGATAGGGGTAGTAAGTGTGCGACTGTAAGGAGCAGTCCCGACCTTTTCGGAAGGGACGGCAGCGGATGCGGACCACTGGATGACCCGACCCGAGATTTTTTCATCGAGGGGATCCCCCAAATAACCCAAACTCCACGCTACATATAAGCACAATAGGGGATATGAGATAAACCTCTAGGGATTAAACACAAATTCCTTATTTTTGTTAGATGGACATGAAGGTAGACGATCTTTTACAGCGTGCGTTGCAGCAAGATTATTTGAGTATTGAGGAGGGGGTGTTTTTGTTTCAAAATGCGCCGACTCCGGACCTTACCTATGTGGGTAATGCGCTGCGGCAGAAGCATGTGCCGGGTAATACGGTTACTTGGATTATAGATCGCAACTCCAATACAACCAATGTATGTATCGCCAACTGTAAGTTTTGCAATTTTTATCGTCGGCCTGGGCATGAGGAATCGTACATCACTACTATTGAAGAATATAAGATTAAGATAGAGGAGACTTTTGCACTCGGCGGCGAGCAATTGCTGCTGCAAGGGGGGCATCATCCAGATTTGGGATTGAAGTTTTATGCGGACTTGTTTAGAGAATTGAAACAGTTGTATCCTCGACTAAAACTGCATGCGCTAGGGCCGCCAGAGATCGCGCATATCGCTAAGCTAGAACAAGCGAGCCATACGGAGGTATTGTCAACGCTCAAGGAAGCGGGGCTAGATTCCCTCCCAGGAGCGGGTGCGGAGATATTGAATGATCGGGTCCGTCGATTGATTTCCAAAGGAAAGTGTGGTGGGCAAGAATGGCTCGACATTATGGCTGCGGCGCATCAATTAGACATCACCACTTCAGCGACGATGATGTTTGGTCACATCGAAACGGACGAAGAGCGGATGGAGCATTTCGTGCGCCTGCGTGAAGTGCAAGATAAAAAGCCCGCACATGCAAAAGGATTTCTAGCCTTTATCCCATGGCCATTTCAAGATGAAGAAACGATACTCAAAAAAATAAAACGCGCGCGTAACACATGTACAGGTGACGAATATGTGCGCATGATTGCGATGAGTCGCATCATGCTTCCGAACGTGGTCAACATACAAGCCAGTTGGTTGACTGTCGGAAAACCTGTTGCTCAAGTTTGTCTACATGCTGGTGCCAATGATTTTGGCAGTATCATGATAGAGGAAAATGTGGTGAGTGCTGCTGGTGCTGCCTTTCGATTTACCGCAGATGGGATTCAGGAGGCAATCCGTGATGCAGGATTCACCCCCCAACTACGTACACAACAATATGAATTTAGGGATCTACCTAAAGATATCCAACAGCAATCCTTAGATCGCAAGACGATGATTGTGGATTAATTATAATTTTCAAGCTCCTCATTGTGCAAATATTACGCGGCACTGATATATAATAATTGCCTTGTCAAATTAATGTTGAAAATCACTTCCTAATTTTGCAACGGGCCACCCTTTTTCATGCTCTAATAAATTGAAGCTGAACACTTAAGTGTTTTTGGAATTGCTTTTGCATTACTATAAGATACAAAGGTTTAGAGTGGAATATCTATTAAGCAAAATCGTACGTTTTGAGCATATTTTTCCAAAGTCCTCAACGAGTTACTTGAAGGAGAACCACTACCGCACGTACCTGATGGCCAATCGGGTTAAGCATTATTTTTACAGATTGAATCCGCCGAC
>CAKZVJ010000019.1 GCA_937923345.1 uncultured Saprospiraceae bacterium | reverse complement strand
GCCTTTACTACTTTGGCAAATTTGCCCCCAATCAAAGTTTTAGCCATACCAGGCGAGATAAAAATATTATTGGCGAACTTGCCTTCTGGCTCTTCTCCTTTGCCTAATTGTAATCTTGAGGAAAGCAGTACATTTCTATTTTCTGAAATAGACTTTCGTAAGTCAGCGTCTATTATCATCACCGCCTTAGCTCCTTTGGCTTGTGCAGTCTTTAGTTTTTCTCTAAAATTTGACCACTTGGAGGTCGCCGTACTGTTGGACACATAATACTTACCCGTTGCATTTTTGGGTTCTCCATTATAGATCAATAACACTTTGCCGCTTACGTTAGTGCTCCCATAGTCGCTGTATGCGGCATCGTCAATCCCATAACCTAAGAAGACAATTTCATCTGTCTTGATGCTAGGCATATTGGCATTGGTGCTTGGAAAAGCAAAGAAGTCGCTCATATTCCTAAGTGACTGTCCGTTAGCACTGATGCTCAATTCATCCCAACTCTGGCGATTGAAATTTACTTTTTGAAAATAGGTATTTCCCTCGCCTTTGCGCGGCAGGCTCATTCCTGCAAACTGCTCTGCAATATAATTAGCAGCCATTTTGTTTCCTTTTGTACCCGTTTCTCTTCCTTCAAATTCATCTGAAGCAAGGATGGTGAGATGCTTGCGCATATCCTCCGCAGTGATGCTATTCATATAGGGTGTCAAATCTATATAAGGACTCCCATCGGTGAAAGTCTTCAACATGGGTTTTTCCATTGTGCTAGGAGCAGTGGTAGCTGACCTATTATTTTTTTTCATAGGCTGACTTGACGCTGGTCTTGTACTCGGTTTAGTAGTCGTATTTTTCTTTAGTATTTTGCGATTAGAAGGTTGTGTACTTGCTGGGTCTATTTTGGGTTGAGTAGTCTGTCCAAAAACAAATACCGACATCATCATCAACAAGGTTGAAATATAAAATTTCATGATTTTATGAATATTTAGGTGTACGTAAAATGGATGATACGGTAATTTCAGAAAAAATCAACGCCAAGTAAGCGCTGAAATAAATGTCCTTTTACAATTAGCTTTATAAATTGTAACAAGCGACTTAAATGCTTTTATCGAACCATCCTAAAAAACGTCACAAGTTACTTTAAACTTAGGCTACAGACAAACTTTATAGATGTGCTATTTAGGCATGTCAAGACTATTGGACCAAAAATTCCCCTATCTCCTTGGTTTAAAACTGATTTAGCATATACACAAAGCGGTTCTGAAACGACATTTCAGCACTACAAGAAGCTTCTCAAAATGAAGTTGAAAAAGAAATATGCAGAAGTTTTAAGCACAAGGAATTTTACCTACCCGACGAGCATGTCGGCCACCTTCAAACTCCGTTTGAAGAAATGCTTCTACCATTTCAACAGCTTTTTCGACAGAGATGTATCGAGAAGGAATAGAAATAATATTGGCATTGTTGTGTTGTCTGGCAAGTTCTGCCAACTCAACATTCCAGCAAAGTGCCGCTCTTATACCTTGGTGCTTATTGGCCGTCATAGCTGCACCATTACCACTTCCACATATGATAATACCCAAGTCAGCTAGTCCCGCTTCTACTGCATCTGCAACGGGATGCACAAAGTCAGGATAATCTACAGAGTCTGCAGAATCTGTACCCTTGTCTAGAGCCTTGATGTTTTTCGCAGCAAGAAACTCAATGATACGTTCTTTATATTCGTATCCCGCATGATCACAGCCAATAGCAATTGCAGTTTTTTTCATAGTTGATTTTTTATCAGGGTTGACTCAGCCTTTGTCTGTAGAACATAAAATTATTAATTTGATTTGGGTGTATACTGTTTCAACATATCAGTGATCTCCCTAGTAAATGCATCGTCTTTACAATTGCCAGATAGTCTTGTCAATTCGTCTTTAGTACGCTGTATCATGTATGCATATTTTTCTATCCAACCATTTACCCTCATTTCATCAACAGACATGGGTTCAAAGAAATCCAGATATTGCTTAGCTTCATTCGCCAAAGTTTTGATTAGAGGCTTTGCGGTATCACAATTTCCTGAATTCACCAGAATCTTTAGCATCGGAATAGACTGCTCATCCATAGCAAAATTCATATGTGGAAAGGCTTCAAAATATTTCTTCGCTAAGTTTCCTGCTTTTTCTCGTTGGCCTTTATTTAATAAATCTTCACAAGCGCGTAGCATCGTCAAACGATGGCTTTGCACACTTGGCAAGTAAGACCTATCTACAAACAATTCGCACTTATCAAAATTACCCCATCTAAATTTGTTCATCACATTATCATACAATTTTTCTGAAGCTATAGTGCCCTTGCCAATAATTCCCAATCTTGGATCTCCATTACCTTTCTTTGGTACAATTCGTAAAGCCAAACCTTCCAATTGTAAGTAATCCCCTAAGCCTAGTAAGGACTCTTCTCTACAAGTCACCGCAAAGTAAATCGGTCTGTCATTAATATTAGAAGATATGATATCCAAGACTGCCATATCTCCTTTTATTAGACCTGATTTATTTCCAAGGCTAAATGAAATTTTATCTACAAAATTCGTATCCCGTGGACTAAGCATACCCATAGATACTGCCTTGTTACGATCCATAGGGATATATAAGTTCTTAGCTGGAAAATAACTATCAAACTGTCCTTGCTGACCTTGGCGATGATCTTCAGCCACAAATTTCAAAGCCTGAGATAAAGCCATAGGATTTTCATTTCGAACATCTACT